>NZ_JBHYVA010000061.1:0-21043 GCF_042750055.1 Streptomyces sp. NPDC059456 | reverse complement strand
CCGAGCGCACCCCTTCCGTCGCGCAGGACTCCAAACCGGCGAAGCCGACCAAGGACGGCGGCAAGGCCGGCAAGCCTGCCGCGCCCAGGCCGGGCCAGAGCGGCAAGGCCGGCGGCGCCGCCCCGCAGCCCTCGGCGCCGCCGACGGCCGAACCCGGCCCCGTGCCGACGAGCTGCACCGGCTGGAGCCACCAGGACCGCAGCCCCGGCGGCTACGGCTACATGACGGGCAGCCACCCCCTCACGACCGGGCCCTACGAGTCCTGCCCCACCGTCGCGACGGCCAAGTCCGGGGCGAAACTCCAGTTCCAGTGCTACGTCGTCAACGCGGACGGCGCCGAGTGGACCTACGTCCGCGCCGCCGGCGCGGACGCGTCGGGCTGGATGCCCAACGACAACCTGACCCGCCAGAACAGCCCGCTGACCCGCTGCTGACCCCCGCCCTCCACGGCACGCCCTAGGATGCGTCCCATGCCGGACGCCCCTCGCCGCCCCGAGCCGTTCATCCCGCAGACCGCCCCCGCGGCCCTCGGTGACCTGCGCGCGCGGCTGCGTGCGACGCGGTGGCCGGACGCGCCCGAAGACGCCGGCTGGTCGCTCGGGACCGACCTCGGCTACCTGCGCGAGCTCGTCGCCTACTGGGCGGACGGGTTCGACTGGCCGGCGCAGGAGGCGGCCCTCGCCCGGCTCCCGCACTTCCGGGTGCCGCTCGGCGGCCTCGGCATCCACTTCGTGCACGCCCGGGCCGTGGCGCCGGCCGGGCCCGTCCTGCCGCTGGTCCTCAGCCACGGCTGGCCGGACTCGTTCTGGCGGTACACGAAGGTCATCCCGCTCCTCACCGACCCGGGCGCGCACGGCGCCGATCCCGCCGACGCGTTCGACGTGGTCGTCCCCGACATGCCGGGATACGGCTACTCCGAGCGCCCCACCGGACCGCCCCCCGACGCCGTGGCCGTCGCCGGGCTGTGGGCCGAGCTGATGGGCGTCCTCGGCTACGAGCGGTTCGGCGCGGCGGGCGGCGACGTCGGCAGCCACGTCAGCCGCTACCTCGCGCTCGACCACCCCGACCGGGTCGTCGCCGTCCACCGAACCGACGCCGGCCTGCCGCGGTTCGCCGGCGACCCCGCGGACCTCGCCCCCGAAGAGCGCGCCTGGCTCGACGGAGCCGCCTCCTGGGGCGCGACCGAGGGCGCGTACGCCGCCGTACAGAGCACGAAACCCCAGACGGCCGCCTTCGGCCTGACCGATTCGCCGGCGGGGCTCGCCGCGTGGATCGTCGAGAAGCTCCGGGCGTGGAGCGACTGCGACGGCGACGTCGAACGGCGGTTCACGAAGGACGAGATCCTCACGAACGTCACGCTGTACTGGCTCACCGGGACGATCGGCTCCTCGATGCGCATGTACCGCGCGAACGCCGCGATCCCGCCCGCGCAGCACGCCCGCCGCGTCGAGGTGCCGTCCGGCTTCTCGCTCTTCCGGGGCGACGTCGTCCGCCCGCCGCGCGCCTGGCTCGCACGCACGGCGAACGTCGTCCGGGTGACCGAGCCCCCGCGCGGCGGCCACTTCGCGCCGTTCGAGGAACCCGAGCTGTACGCGCAGGAGCTCCGGGCGTTCTTCCGCCCCTACCGGCAGCCCGGGGGATAGGGGCCTCGTGCCCGGGCCTCAGGCGGAGGTCCGGCCCGCCGGACGCCCGTTGGCCGGCGGGTACCCCGGCATCGCCGGTGCCTGCGGCCGCGCGGGCGGCGCCGGGGGCAGCGGGGGCAGGGCCGGCTCGTACAGCCAGGCCGAGAACAGCTCGTCGACCGGCTCCGCCGCGTAGCGGGCCACGTGGGTCGTGAAACCGGCCGTGGACACCACGCCGTGGCGGTGCACGGCGGGCCAGTCGCGCAGCATGCGGAAGAAGGCTTCCTCACCCAGCGCGCAGCGGACCGCGTGCACGGCGAGCCCGCCGCGCTGGTACAGGCGGTCGTCGAACATCAGCTTGCGGCCCGGGTCGACGAGGCGCAGGTCCTGCGGCTGCGAGGCCAGCAGCCGGTGTGCGGCGGCGGCCTGCTCGTGCGCCGTGCGGCCGCCGGAGCGCTCGGACCACAGCCATTCGGCGTACTTCGCGAAGCCCTCGTTCAGCCAGATGTGCCGCCAGTCGGCGATGGTCACGCTGTTGCCGAACCACTGGTGGGCGAGCTCGTGCGCGATCAGGCGCTCCGAGCCCCGCGCGCCGTCGACGTGGTTGGCGCCGAACAGGGACAGGCCCTGGGCCTCCACCGGGACGTCGAGCTCCTCCTCGGTGACGACCACCGCGTACTCGCCGAACGGATAGGGCCCGAACAGTTCCTCGAACAGCCGCATCATGGCGGGCTGCCGGGCGAAGTCGCGGGAGAACCGCGCCAGCAGGTGCGCCGGCACGTAGGCGCTCTGCGGGACGCCGCCCAGCCCGGGGTCGCCGAGCAGCACCGTCTGGTACACGCCGATGGACAGGCCGACCAGGTAGCTGGACGTCGGCGCGGGCTGCTCGTACACCCACGTGGTCGTGCTGGCCTTCGTCGTGCGCGTCAGCAGCCGGCCGCCGGCCACCACCGTGTAGGCGGAGGGCGTGTTGACCGAGATCTGGTACGAGGCCTTGTCGGCGGGCCGGTCGTTGCACGGGTACCAGGAAGGCGCGCCGACCGGCTGGCTGGCCACCAGGGCGCCGTCGGCCAGCTCCTCCCAGCCGAGGCCGCCCCAGGGGCTGCGGACCGGCCTGGGATTGCCCGCCCAGTGCACCTCCACCGTGAAGGCGGCGCCGGCGGGCAGCGGCTTGGCCGGGCGGATGCGGAGTCTGCCGCCCCGGTGGGTGTAGTGCGGGGCCCGGCCGTTCACCATGACCCGGCCTATCTTGAACTCGGCCAGGTTCAGGTGGAACTCGGTGAGCGGAGCCCGCCCGGCGATCGCGCTCAGCCGGGCGGTGCCGGCCAGCCGGTTGGGGCCGGGCCGGTAATCCAGAGCGAGTTCGTACCGGTGCACGCGGTAACGGGAGTCGCCGTTGGCCGGGAAGTACGGGTCCGATACCGCTGTCTTCTGGCCGTTCATAGTGCCGCTTCCGCTCCCTGCGCTGTGCTCGGGCCCTGTCAGGTCCGCCATGCCTCGATCGGGTTGCCCAGCCAACGGGTGTCGGCGGGGACGGATTCCCCGGCCATCACGAGAGAGGCGGGCCCGAGCGTGCTGTGGGCCCCGACCGTGCTCCCGGGCAGGACGATGCCGCCCGGGCCCAGGGTGGCGCCCTCGCGGAGGACCACAGTATCCGTCCTCAAGATCCGGTCGTGGAAGAGGTGTGTCTGCAACACGCAGCCGCGGTTCACGCTGACCGCGTCGCCCAGCACCACCAGGTCCGTCTCGGGCAGCCAGTAACTCTCGCACCACACGCCCCGCCCGATCCGGGCCCCGAGCCCGCGCAGCCACAGCGTCAGCAGCGGCGTACCGGGTACGGATCCGGCCAGCCACGGCACGGCCAGGACCTCGACGAACGTGTCGGCCAGCTCGTTGCGCCACACGAAGCCGCTCCACAGCGGGTGCTCTCCCGCCCGGTGCCGGCCGACCAGCAGCCACTTCGCGGCCACCGAGACCAGGCCCGCGGCCGCCCCGGCGGCGAGCAGCACCACACCGGACAGCAGCGCCGTACCCCAGACCCCCGGACCGCCGCTGCCCGTGGCCAGCGCGCAGAGCGCCGCCACGGTCAGGACGGCCAGCGCGGCCGAGCAGAACACGGGAACGAGCCGGCACAGCTCGACCAGTCCCCGGGCCCACAGCAGCCGCACGGGCGGGTCGTAGGTCCGGCTCTGGTCGGCGGACTCGGCGGACCGCGGCAGCTTCACCGGCGGCAGCCCCAGGTACGAGCTGCCCTTCTTCGCCTTCTTCGGGGTCGCCGAGAGCACGCCGACCAGCCCGCCGTCCGGCACCGTACGGCCCGGCGCGGTCATGCCGGAATTGCCGAGGAACGCCCGGCGGCCGATCTCGGAACGACCGATCCGCATCCAGCCTCCACCCAGTTCATAGGGCGCGGTCAGGGTGTCGTCGGCGAGGAACGCACCTTCGCCCACGGTCGTGAGACTGGGCAGCGCGAGCACGGTCGACACCTCCGCACCGCGGCCGATCTTCATCCCGAGCAGCCGCAGCCACACCGGCGTGATCAGCCCGGCGTACAGCGGGAACAGCGTTTCCCGGGACAGGTCCATCAGCTGGGTGACCGTCCAGGCCTGCCAGCCGGTCCGGCTGTGCGTGGGATGGGTTCCGCTGCGCAGCCCGAGGCTGAGCAGGCGTACGCAGGCCAGCAGCAGCAGCGCGTACGTGAACCCGTACGCGAGCGCCCCGGGCACCACGGCGAGCAGGGCTCCGCGCAGCGCCTCCGCCAGCGGGGCGCCGGCGGGCACGAACCGGCTCACCACGAGCAGGGCGGGCAGCGTGGCGAGCACCGGCAGCGCCGTGAGCCCGAAGCCGGCCGCCCCGTAGGCGGCCCGCCAGGGGAGTCCGCGCGGCGGGCGGTTTCCGGGCCAGTTGTGCTTGGCCCTGCCGAGTTTCACGGCGGGCGCCCCGGCCCAGCGCTGGCCGGTCGGGACCTGCCCGACCACGGCGGAGCCCGGGGCCACCTCGGCCCGCTTGCCGACCCGCGCACCCGGGAAGAGCATGCTGCGCGTGCCGACCACCGCGCCCGCGCCGACCTTGACCGGGCCGATGACGAGCCGGTCGCCGTCCAGCCAGTGCCCGCAGAGGTCCACCTCGGACTCCACGGCGCAGCCGCGGCCGAGCTTGAGCATGCCCGTCACCGGGGGCAGCGAGTGCAGGTCGACCTCGGGGCCGACCTTGGCGCCCAGGGCCCGGGCGTACCGCTCCAGCCAGGAACCGGTGAGCGAGGTCGCACCGACGTACTCGGCGAGCCGTTCGGCGGTCCACAGGCGCAGGTGCACGCTTCCGCCGCGCGGGTGGCGGCCCGCCTTCACCCCGCGCAGCAGCAGGCGGGCGCCGCCGGCCGCGATCGCGAGGCGGCCCGGCGGGCTGAACAGCAGCACGGCTGCGGCGGCGACCGCCCACCACGAGGCGGTCGGAGCCCACGGGTACGCCCCGAACCACTGCAGGGCGTTGCCCAGGGCCAGCAGCGCCACCGTCCAGCGCAGTCCGACCAGGGTGAACAGCGGGAGCAGCAGGAGCAGCTGCGCCACCTTGGACCGCAGCGGCACGGGTGCGACGGTCCGGGCGGCGTCGTCGTCCCGTACGGACTTCTCCAGGCGCCGGGCCAGCTTGCGCAGGGTGGGCTGCTGGTAGATGTCGAGGACGGCCGCCCTCGGGTAGCGGGTGCGCAGCCGGGTGGTGAGCTGCGCCGCGGCCAGGCTGTTGCCGCCGATCGCGAAGAAGTCGTCGGCGGCGCCGGTGACGGCCACCCCGAGCGTCTCGCTCCACTGTTCGGCGAGCCAGGCCTCGGTGCCGTACAGCTGCTCCGTGGGGCCGCTGGTCTCCAGGTCGGGCAGCGGCCACGGCAGCGCGTCGCGGTCGACCTTGCCCGAGGTGCGGGTCGGCAGTTCGCCGACCGGCGCGAGCAGGGGCACGAGGGCCGCGGGGAGCTCGGCGCGCAGCCGCTCGACGGCCGACGCGTGGTCCCAGCCGTCCTGGGTGACCAGGTAGCCGACGAGCAGCTGGTTGCCGCTGCGCGCCGTGCGGACGGCCGCGGCCGCCCCGGCGACGCCGGGCAGCGCCTGGAGCGCGGCGTCGACCTCGCCCAGCTCGATCCGGCGGCCGCCGAGCTTGATCTGCTCGTCGCTGCGGCCGAGGAACACCAGCCCCTCGGGTTCCGCGCGGACGAGGTCGCCGCTGCGGTACGCGCGCTCCCAGCCGAGCGATTCCAGCGGAGCGTACTTCTCTGCGTCCTTGCCGGGGTCGAGGTAGCGGGCCAGACCCACGCCGCCGATCACGAGCTGGCCGCTGCCGCCCATCGGCACCGGCTCACCGGATTCGTCGACCACGGCCAGCTCCCAGCCGTTCAGCGGCAGGCCGATCCGGATCGGCTCCTCGCCGGTCAGCAGGGAGGCGCAGGCGACGACGGTGGCCTCGGTGGGCCCGTACGTGTTCCAGACCTCGCGGCCCTCGGTGACCAGGCGCTGGGTCAGCTCGGGCGGGCAGGCCTCGCCGCCGAAGATCAGCAGCCGGACCTCGTCGAGGGTCTCCGGCTCCCAGAGCGCGGCCAGCGTCGGAACGGTGGAGACCACGGTGATCTCCTGCTCCACCAGCCAGGGGCCGAGATCGGCGCCGCTGCGCACCTGCGAGCGGGGGACGGGCACCAGGCAGGCGCCGTACCGCCAGGCCAGCCACATCTCCTCGCAGGAGGCGTCGAAGGCGACGGACAGCCCGGCCATCACCCGGTCGCCGGGGCCGATCGGCTCCTCGGCCAGGAACAGCGCGGCCTCGGCGTCGACGAACGCGGCGGCGCTGCGGTGGCTGACGGCGACGCCCTTGGGCCTGCCGGTGGAACCGGAGGTGAAGATGATCCACGCGTCGTGCTCGGGGCCGGGCCGCACGGCGGGTACGGGCACGTCCGCGGGGGCGATGACGTCGATGCGCTGTCCGCCTCCCAGCACCGCCCGCACGCCGGCCTCGCCGAAGACCAGCTCGGCCCGCTCGTCGGGGTCCTCGGCATCGACGGGCACGTAGGCCGCGCCCGCGGCGAGTACGGCGAGGACGGCCACGTACAGCTCGTTCGTGCCGGACGGCACGCGGACGCCGACGCGGTCGCCGAGGCCCACCCCGGCGGCCTCCAGGGCACGCCTGCGGCGTTCGACCAGGGCGGCCAGGGCGCGGTAGGTCAGCCGGTCGGCGCCGTCGTCCAGGGCGAGCTCGTCGGGGAACATCCGCACGGAGGCCTCGAAGACGTCGACGAGGGTCCGCGTCGGGGCCGCGGGCCCCGCGGAGAACCGGGCGGACTTCCCGGTTTCCCCGCACACGTCCTCGTCGTCGAGCAGGGTGAGGTCACCGCGCTCAGGTGTGGCTGTCATCTGCCCTCGCGTCTCGCTCCCGGGAAACATCCGGGTTGCCGGGGGAGCCCGGGTCCGCCCGGGTTGTTCCGGTCCAGCGTCGAACAACCTGCCAGTCTAGTGCGGCATCAAGAATTTTCGTGCTGAAGCCTTCCCCCGTGGCGCATAAGCACCGGTGGGGGCCGGCCCCGCCGGACCCGGCAGCCGCCCGTGCTCATGGGGGTGCCGCGCCGGTGGTGACGGTGACGGCGTGGTGCACGGCGGTGTCACCGGGTGACCGGTCGGGCCAGCGGGCGCCGACGTGTCCGTCGGGCCGGACCAGCAGTGCCCCGCGCGGGCCGAGCCCGCAGAAGCCGGCGTGCTCCGGGGGAAGGGCCTCGGTGCGCACCGGCCACGACGGGGCGCTCTGCCCTGCCCAGTGGGCGGGATCCGGGGTGAGCAGGGTGAACCATTCGCCGAACGCGTCGAGCGTGGAACGGCCGTCGCCGAGCCGCAGGTGCGGCATCCGGTGGCCCGGCTCCGCGGTGGGCACGTACTCCGTGCCCCCCTCGGCCGGTTCGGACTGCTCGGCCGGTTCGGCAGGTTCGTACGGGGAGCCGTCCGCGCGGACGACCGCGGCGGAGCGGTAGGCGACGCCGAGTACGAGGCCGAGCTGTGCGAAGTACCGCTCCGACCAGGGGAGTTCGATCCGGGACCGGGTGGAGCCGCCGCTCCGGAGCTGGTCGCGGCGCCGCTCCAGCACCTCGGCCATGAGCCGCGCGTTGGCGACCGCCTGGCGCAGGGTCCGGTGCGCGACGGGCTCCCGTTCCGTCGCGTACGTCTCCAGCAGGGCCGGCGCGGCCCACCCGCGCAGGACGCCCGCCAGCTTCCAGCACAGGTTGTGCACGTCGGCGATGCCCTCGTTCATGCCCAGGCCGCCGATCGGGGGAACGGCGTGCGCGGCGTCCCCGGCCAGCAGCACCCGGCCGTGCCGGAAGCGCTCGGCGACGAAGGCGTTCATCGTCCAGTGCTGCACCCGCACGACGTCGGCCCGTACGCCGGCTCCGGGGCCGAGGGCGCGCGAGACCAGGCCGGACCAGTCGGCGTGCGCGGCGTCCCCGGGCGTGGGGCCGAACCAGAGCCAGCCCCCTTCCGGGTGGACCGGGCCGAACGATCCGTGCGCGGTGAAGTAGAGGCCGGCGGGCTGCTCCGCGCTCCAGCGCCGCAGGTCCGCGTCGAACACGACGGTCGTGAACTCGCCCATCTGGCCCGGACCGGTCAGGGCGATGCCCAGCCGCTCCCGGACGGTGGAATTCGCCCCGTCGGCGGCGACCACGTGGCGGGCCCGGATCCGGGTGCGCGCACCGCTGCGGCGGTCGAGGACCTCGGCCACGACGCTCTCGGGCCCCTCGGTCAGGGCGACGAGCTCGGCCCCGAACCGCACGGGCGCGTCCGCGGCGGCGAGCAGGACGGGCTCCAGCCGGTCCTGCGAGGTGACCACGCCGCGCACGGGGCTTTCCGGCACCGGCGCGTGCACCCCGGCCATCGCAGCCGTCGCGAAGTCCTCGTCGCACAGGGTGTCGCGGAAGCGGACCCGGCCGTACTCGGGTGCGAACGCGGCGGCCGCGATCTGGTCGGCCACCCCCAGCAGGCGGAAGACCTCCATCGAGCGCACGTTGACCAGCCGGGACCGGGGGAACGGCGACAGCCCGAGGTGTTTCTCGACCAGCAGCGCCGGTACGCCCCAGCGCTCCAGCAGGGCGCGGGCGGTGAGCCCGACCGGCCCACCGCCGACGATCAGCACCGCGACCTCGGCGTCCGCCACGCGATCAATCTTCCGCACCCGGCAACCCACCGCAATCCACGGCCGCCGGCGTACCGCCGAACGGGGCCGGCCGGCGAGCCGGCCGCGGCCGCGCAGACGGCGCCGGAGCCGGGTGTCGCGGAACGGGCGGACGGCCCGACCCGGCGCAGGACGCCCCGCGGGTGGGCGACTCGGCGGCCTCGGCCCGGGCTCCACGGGCGGGCGGCAGCACGCCGGGCGGCTCGGGTGGTCCCGGCGGCTCGATTGGTCCGCTCGGCCGACTGCTCCCGCGTCGTTCCCGCTTCGAGCCGCAGCCCGCGCAGCAAGGCGCCGAACCGGTGGGCCGCTTGGACGCGTCGGCGTCCGGCGGGGGAGCGGTGTGCCGGGGTGGGTGGGCCGGTCGTCGTCCTGTCTTCCCGGCGGAGGGACGGACGGATCCTACGGCTCCGGCCGGTGCCGTCGAGGCCGGCACGCCGGTCCGTCGTGGCCCGACGGACGGATGGTCAAGTGGCCCGGGCGTAGCGCACGTTTCCGCTCCAGATGCGCTCCAGCCGTACGCGCGTGCCCGGCCGTGGTGCGTGCCAGATCTTGTCGTGACCGGCGTAGATTCCCACGTGCCCCATCGTCGAGCCTCTGGGGAAGAAGACGAGATCTCCCGGTACCCGCTGCACGCGTCGGATGTGGCGGGTGTGTTCGTACTGCTCGTCGGCGGTGCGGGGGAGCGTCCGGCCCGCTTCTCGGAACGCGTAGAGCGTGAGGCCCGAACAGTCGAATTCCCGAGGTCCCGTGGCTCCGTAGACGTACGGTGCGCCCCGTTTGGATGCGGCGATCTCGACGGCCTTGGCGCCGTACGGGGAGGCCATCGCCTCGGCTTGGGCGGCTGGTCCGTTGAAACCTGCGAGGGAAATTATCAGGGAGAACGTGAGAACGCTGGCGATGCGGCGGCTCGCCAGACGGTCGGTTGAACGTTTTCGGCTGTCCGTCCTGTCGTGGATCAATCGTGATACCTCCGCATTGCGTTGCTGAAACAGTCCCGAGTGAGGTTCTGCGTCCGTGACATTGCGTAGTGGCTCTCGACGGCGGCAAGTTTTCTCTGACCGGCCCGATATTTCGGCCATCGGACACGTTTTGAATCATCTCGGTTGAGTAAAATCGTCCGAATTCATAGTCATGAATGATCTTCCGGAACAATGGATGCCCGATTACGCCGTTCGGCGGTCGGAAGGCGTCCGGGAGTTGGGGACGCGGGCGACAAGTCAAAGGAAATCCATGATGGTTGGCGCGGTACGTGGCGGTCTCAGTCGCGACCGGTGAACTCCCAGGAGCGGATGTCCCGGTAGTGGATCGGGCCGGGGCCGCGGCCTATGTTGCTGCCGACGAGGTGGAGGCGCCCGGCCTGCCAGGTGCGGCCCGTGAAGCCGGTGAGCGTGCCGGCGATTTCCACCGCGCTGGAGGGGTCGCTGCGGCGGGAGCGGGCCAGCGTCAGGTGCGGCCGCAACGGCCGGTCCTCGAACGCGATGCCGCAGTCCCTGACGGCGGCGCGCACGCGGGAGGTGAGCAGGTGCAGCCCTTGGACCTCCCCGCCGATCCCGCTCCAGAGCACCCGGTGGTCGAAATGTCCGCTGCCGTGCAGGGCCAGCTCCAGGGGCCGGTGGGCCGCGGCGAGGGCGGCGAGCGGCGGCTGCAGGAGCGGAACCGCGGCGACGGGCAGTTCGCCGAGGAAGGCCAGCGTGATGTGCCAGTCCTCGATGCGGTTCCAGCGCATGCCCGGGTAGGCGCGGTAGGCGGGCCGCAGCTCCCGTGCCAGTTCCTCCTTGGCGTCGTCGGGCGGGGCGAGGGCGATGAAGACGCGGACGGTTCCCGATGCGGAGGTGGGGGCGGCTGCGGGCCGGATCTGATCGTTCACGAGGGACTTCGTACCGTACCCGCCCCCGTCCGGTCACCTTCGGCCCCCGCGTCCGGCGTCGCCGGACGAGCCCAACCGGGCATCCCCCCGGGCCGTGTTCGACCGGAGCGGGCGCCGGTCCGTGTCCGCCGCAGGAATGAGGAGCGTCAGTCGTGCGTGTGAGCAACATGCCGGGTGCGTCCGTGGTGTCCGCCGTCCCCGTCGGGCCGACCCTGATCGCCGCGAGCCCCGCCGTCGCCCTGCCGGACGTACAACGGCGGCTCCTCCGCCAAGTGCGTGATCACCGGCACCCGTTGGGTCAAGGCGACGAAGCACGGCGTCACCGGGTACGTGGTGGGCACCTGCGTGAAGCAGCCCGCCTGATCCGCGGGGCACCGGCGGGCGGACGGGAATTGAGGTGCACCAGTCAGGCGGCGTTGACATGCTGCGCCGATGCACCGTGAACAGATCTCCAAGATCGCCCACACCGGACACCCGATCAAGGCCCCGCTCGACGACGACTCCGTACACCGGCTGCTGGAACGCGGGATCCCGCGCGCCGGCGCACGCGTGCTCGACCTCGGGTGCGGCGGCGGAGAGTGGCTGCTGCGCGCGCTGGCCGCGTACCCGCGCGTGCACGCCGAGGGCGTGGACATCTCCGAAGAGGCCCTGGAGCAGGCCCGGCTGGCGGCGGACGACCGCGGCCTCGGGGAGCGGCTGACCCTCCACCGGACGGGGGCCGCGGACTTCGCTTCGCCGCACCCCTTCGACCTGGTGCTCAGCGTGGGGGCCACGCATGCCTTCGGGGGGCTGCTGCCCACCCTCGCGGCGGCGCGCGGGCACCTGGCCCCCGGCGGCCGCGTCGTCGTCGGCGAGGGGTTCTGGGAGCGCGCGCCGTCCCCGGAGGCCGCGGAGATGCTCGGCGAGTACACCGACCTGGCGACCACCGTGGACCGGATCGTCGCCGACGGCTGGACCCCCGTCGACGGGCACGTCAGCACGCGCCGCGAACTGGACGACTACGAATGGTCCTGCTGGGGGTCACTGGCCTCGTGGGCCCTGGACCACCCCGCCGACCCGGACAGCCCGTACGCCCTCGCCACGGCCGCGACGCGCCGCTCCGAATGGCTGCACACCTACCGGGACTCCTTCGGCTTCGTCTCCCTCGTCCTGCGGCGGACCCCCGGCCCGGCCTGATCCGCACGACGGGCCCCGGGCCGCGTCACCGGCCTCCGGCGGCGCGGGTGGGGTATACGTCCTCTCGGGCCGCCGATGCCGATGAAGGGAAGGGCCGCCGTGGAGCGAACGGACTGCTGTGTGGTGGGGGGAGGCCCCGCCGGCATGGTGCTCGCGCTGCTGCTGGCCCGGGCCGGCGTGGAGGTCACCGTGCTGGAGAAGCACGGCGACTTCCTGCGCGACTTCCGCGGCGACACCGTCCACCCGTCCACGCTGTCACTGCTGGACGACATCGGCCTCGCCGAACGGTTCGCCCGGCTGCCGCAGCGGCGCGTGACCTCCGTGCAGCTGCCGATCGGGCCGGACCGGTCCCTCGTCACCGTCGGGAACATCGCCGCACTGCACGGCAAGTACAACTACATCGCGATGGTGCCGCAGTGGGACCTGCTCGACCTGCTCGCCGACGAGGCGGGCCGGGAGCCATCGTTCCGCCTGCGCATGAACACCGCGGCGACGTCGTTCCTGATCGAACGCGGACGCGTCAACGGCGTGCGGTACCGCACCGCGGACGGCGGCACCGGCGAGCTCAGGGCCTCCCTGACGGTGGCGTGCGACGGCCGCGGCTCGCTCGCCAGGGCGCTGCCCGAACTCGGGCTGGAGCAGTTCCCGTGCCCCATGGACGCCTGGTGGTTCCGGCTGCCGCGCCACGAGGACGACCCCAGCGGGCTCGTGGGAGGGCTGGGGGAGAGGTTCTTCAGCGCGCTCATCGACCGCGGCGACTACTGGCAGTGCGCGGGGCTCATCCCCAAGGGAACCGATGCCGAGCGCCGCGCCGAGGGCCTGGACCGCTTCATGGCCCAGTTCACCGAGGCGGTCCCCTGGCTGGCCGACCGGGCCCACACCGTCACCTCCTGGGACGAGGTCAGTCTCCTCGACGTGCGGCTCGACCGGCTGCGCCGCTGGCACCGTCCCGGACTGCTGTGCATCGGCGACGCCGCCCACGCCATGTCACCCGTCTTCGGCATCGGCATCAACCTCGCCGTGCAGGACGCGGTGGCCGCGGCCCGCCATCTGGTGCGCCCGCTGCGGGAGGGCACGGTGGGGCTGCGCGACGTACGCCGCGTGCAGTACCGCCGCATGCCCACCACCGTGGTGACCCAGGGCCTCCAGCGGCTGGCCCACACCCAGGTCATCGAGCCGCTGCTGGCCGGCCGCGTCGCGTTCGGCGATCCCGGGCGGGCCAAGCGGCTGACCGAGCTGGTCACCGACTCGTGGTGGCTGAACCGGGTGCCGGCCTATTTCATCGGCTACGGGGCCCTGCGCGAGCGGCCCCCGAAGGAATCGCTGCACGACACCGGGAGACACCATGACTGAGCGGCCCGTCCTGCTGCCGTACGCCGATCCGTCCTTCGTCGCGGACCCCTTCCCGCTGTACCGGCAGCTGCGCGAGGACGGCCCCGTACGCCGCGCCGTCATCGCGGGAGGCCTCGAAGCCTGGCTCGTCACCCGGTACGAGGACGGCCTCGCCGCCCTGTCCGACACCCGTCTCAGCAGCGACGTGCGCGACGCCTCGGACACCCGCCTCCTGCAACAGCTGCCCGAGACGGAACGCGAGTCGATGCTGAGCAACATGCTCCGCAGCGACCCGCCCGACCACACCCGCCTGCGCCGGCTGGTCTCCCAGGCGTTCACCGCCCGCAGGGTCGCCGGGATGCGGCCGCGGATCCAGGCCGTCGCCGACCGGCTCCTCGACGAGGTCGTCCCGGCGGGCCGGGCCGACCTCGTCGCGGAATTCGCGCTGCCGCTTCCCGTCACGGTGATCAGCGAACTGCTCGGCGTACCCGTGGACGACCGCCACGACTTCCAGCACTGGACCGACCGGATGATCAGGCGGGGCGCGGAGCCGCCCGACCCCGCCGTGGTGAACGAGGCCTGGCGGCACATGCGCGCCTACGTGACCGAGCTCATCCGGGACAAGCGCGCAGAGCCCGGCGACGACCTGCTCAGCGGCCTGATCACCGCCCGGGACGAGGAACAGCGCCTGACCGAGGACGAACTGGTCGCCATGGTGTTCCTGCTGCTGGTCGCCGGCTACATCACCACGGTCAACCTCATCGGCGGCGGCATCGCCGCACTCCTCGCCCACCCCGGACAGCTCGACCTGCTGCGCTCCGACCCCGCACTGCTGCCCGGCGCGATCGAGGAGTTCCTGCGCTACGACGGCCCGGTCAACCCCGGCATCGCCCGGTTCGCCCGCGAGGACGCCGAGATCGCGGGCGTGCGCATCCCGCGCGGCGCGACCGTGCTGATCGGCTCCGCCCTCGCCGACCGCGACCCGGCGCGCTTCCCGGACCCCGACCGCCTGGACATCACCCGGCAGGACAACGCCCACCTCGCGTTCGGGCACGGCATCCACTACTGCCTGGGCGCGCCGCTGGCCCGGCTGGAGGGGCAGATCGCCATCGGTACCGCCCTGCGCCGGCTCCCCGGGCTCGCCCTCGCCGTCCCGCCGGACGAGATCCCCCGCCGCCCGGGCGGACTGCGCGGGCCCGTGAGCCTGCCCGTGACCTTCACCCCGGGCGGCTGAGCCCGGGCAGGGCCGTCCCCCGCCCGCGCGGTCCGTCGCTCGGGGGTCAGTCGTGGGCGGTCAGGGCCTTGGTGAGGAGGCTGCCGCCCACGATCAGCGCCACGCCCAGCCACCACACGTTGCCGTCGAAGATCAGGACGGCGATCCCGATCGGCACCAGCAGCCCGGCCAGGGGCAGGAACATGCCGGCGAGGTGCGGGGGCTCCGGTCCGGGCAGCCCGGCCTTGCGCAGCGCCTGGGCCCGTGCGACGTCCGGGTACCAGGCGGTGAAGCGCAGGGCGGCCACGATGGCCAGGATCTGGATGATCCATCCGGTCCAGATGTTGTTCGGGTTGTGCAGCACCAGGTCGCCGTACGCCCCCGCGAGGGCGGCGACCAGGAACGCCAGGCCCCACACCCCGGTGATGAGGTAGTTGGTCCGCAGGAACGTCGGAGTGTTCCAGATCGCCGGATCGACCTGCTCGCGCGCGTACTGGAGGGTGAAGGGCCTGCGGATCGCCATGGACCCGAACGCGATCACGACGAGGGCGATGTTGGAGACCTCCCCCGCGTACGTCTCCAGCCAGCGGCGGGTGCTGTCGCTCGCGAGGAGGCCGACGACGGCGAGGACCGCGAAGAAGACCAGGTCGGCGAGTTCCAGCAGCTTCCACGAGCTGCCCCGGTTGATGATCCGTCCGGCCGCGACCAGCACGACCGTCGTCGCCAGGGCGAGCACGACCGCGATCTCGAACCTGCCCGGTCCGACCAGCAGCGAGAAGATGATCCACGGCGCCATGCCGACGACCGGGTTCTCCAGGAAACCGGCGACGGCGCCGCGAGCCGTGGTGGGCGCCTCGGTCTTCACCCCTCCAGGGTGCGCGAAGCCGCCCGGTCGGGCCATTCCGGGGACCCGCCGGGCGGCTCGCGGACCGTGCCGCCCGACGGTCCGCGAGCGCCGCCCACCGGGGTCAGGTGCGTTCGCGCTCCTCCCGCCGCCGGACCAGTTCCTCCACCGCGGTCGGCAGGGTCGTCCCGAAGTCGATCAGCTTGGCCCACGTCGGGGTGACGACGATCCGGACCATGCCGTCGTAGAGCGCCCGCACCTCGGTCTCCCACTCGGCCCGCTGTCCGGGCGTCATCCTGGAGGCACCGTTCGAGCGGAGGAACTCGTCCGGGATTCCCTCGACGACGTCCAGCTCGGCCCGGCCGCGGAGCAGCAGGATCTTCGGCGGGTGGACCTCGGTGTCGATCGTCAGGGCCACCGCCGGGTTGTGGCGCAGGGACGGGAGCTTCGGCGCGTTCTTCGGGGTGCACATGACGATGTCCGAGCCGTTCCAGACGAAGCCGATCGGGATGACCCGGGGCGTGCCGTCCCCGGCCACGTAGGCCAGTCGGGTCAGGTCGCGGGCCAGGAGCTCCCGACTGGCCGGACGGTTCAGGACATCGGTGATCTCGCTCGGCTGCACGGTCGGACCCGCCTTCCCACGGTTCTTCGCCGGTACCGCCCCAGCCTAGGAGAAATGGCACGTTCTCACGCGGAACCCGTCATCTTGGCGAACACCACCACATTGCTGTCGTAGTAGTGCTTCTGCGGGTCGAAATCGCCGCCGCAGGTGACCAGGCGCAGGCCCGCGTAGTCGAGGTTCTTGTACACCTCCAGCGTCGGGAACTCGGCCTTCGGGTACTCGGCGACCCGCTCCACCGTGAACGTGGCGGTCTTGTTGTCCTTCCGGGTCACCTGGATGGTGTCCCCGGCCTTCATCGTCTTCAGCTTCTGGAACACCGCCGCCGCCCCGTTCCAGGTGACGTGGCCGGCGATCACCGCCGGACCCTGGGAGCCGGGGGTCGGCCCCGGCTCGTACCAGCCCGCCAGGGCGGGGTCCTTCGGCGTCTGCATGCTCCCGTCGGCGTTCTGCCGCAGCGTCTCCAGGGAACTGGAGAGACCGAGCGAGGCAATGGTGATCTTCTGAGGCTCCGAACGGGCCAGGACGGGCCCCTTCGCGGGCTTGGGCGACTCGTGGTGGCCACCGGCGGGCGCGGACCCGGACGGCGCAGCCCCGGACGGCGCGGCCGCGGCGCCCGCGGGGGACGACTCGGGGCTCTGGCCCGAACACCCCGCGAGGAGCAGGGTGGCGAACGTGAGGGTGGCGGCCAGGAGGCCGGCGGTCCGGCGCCGCGGCCGCGGCCGGGCGGCGGAGCGGGCCGGTGCGCAGACGCGTACGGGGTTCACGCGGCGCCCCCGGCGGTCTGCACCGTCCGGGTGCGGGCGGCGACGGAGGCGGCCCGCCGACGGGCGAACACCACCGCCCCGGCCGTCACCGCGGCGGCGGCGAGCGCGCCGCCGGCCGCCGTCACCGGCGTCACCGTCGCGGACTGCGGAGAGCCAGAGCCACCGCCCGTCTCGACGCCGCCGACCGGCAGGGAGCCCACGGACGCGCCCATCACCATGCCGCAGTTGGTCGGAGCCGTGGCCTCCTGGGGCAGCTTCGGGTCGAGTTCGCTCTTGCCGGCGCCCTCGAAGTCGTACTTGCCGTTCTTGTTGCGGTCGATGCCGTGCTGCACGATGTGCAGGTCCTGGATGTGGTCGACCACGTCCTGCGAGACGGTGATGGTCCGCTTGTAGGAGAGCTTGCCCTGCTTGTTCGCCACGGGCATGCGGTCCACGGCGAGACCGCTCGTCGCCTTGGTGTCCCCGGACGTGGTGAGCGAGATGTTGATGTTGCCGTAGTCGACGGTCGCCTCGGTGTTGCTGAGGATCCCGTCGCGGTTGGTGTCGTCGGTGGCGTCCGGGCACTGGAAGTCGTGCCCGTTGGTGGACCCGTGCAGGTGCTGGGCCGAGGGCGATCCGGGCACCATGCCCTCGGACTCTATCTGCACGGTCAGCTGGTTGCCCTTGATGCTCAGCATGGCGGTGCCGCGGGAACCGGAGTCGTTGAGCTGCGCCAGGTCGATCTGGTACGCCTTCCCGCTCTCGGCGAGAGCCGGCCCGGAGAGGCCGAGGGTCAGGAACACGGCGGCGGGCACGGCGGCGGACGCCACGAGACGACCAGTGCGCTTGACCATCACATTCGCTCCTCTTCCGCGGGTTCCCGGCGTGGGACCCGCAGATCGGTCGGGGGTGAAGCGAGCCCCCGGGAGGGGGTCTCGATGCCTCTTCGGAGCGTCGGGGTCCGCGGATTGGTGCTTTCTTCAGAAAGTTTTCGGGGAGTCCTGAGAGCGGGGCGGCGCGGCGTGCAGGGCGGCGGCGAGGGCGGCCGGGGAGTCCGCCGAGGCGTACACGGTCCTCGCGTCCACCACCCCGGCCGGGCCCAGGTCGAAGCGGACCGGCGGGTCCAGGCGCAGGGCCACGTTCAGCGATTCGCCGACCGAACAGGCCACCGCCTCCGGCTCGTCCGGCACGGGGCGCGGCCCCCGGCCCGGCACCGTACGGACCACCGGCGCCGCGCAGCGGACCGCCGCGCGCGGCAGCGCCAGCTCCCCGCGGAATCCGGTCCGCAGGACGACCCGTTCGCCGCCCACCTCGTGCGGATGCCGGACCAGCGCCGCCACCAGGCCCAACCCGGCCAGGACCACGAGCACTTCCAGCGCCGCGTGAGCCGGCCGGATCCCGGGCGGCAGCATCGACGAGAGCGGGAAGGCCGCGACGGCCTCGGACACCACGAGGACCAGCACCAGTTGCCGCGTCTCGGCCGAGTGCCGCGGCCCCGTCGCCGGCCGCCGCCGCAGCAGCACCGCTGCCAGGGAGCCGGCCCACACCCGCGCGACACCCGCCGCGGCGGGCCCGGCCGTCACGCTCCCGGTCATGCGCTCCCCCGCAGTCCCGGACATCCGCCCCCCCGTCTCCTCTTCCTTTCGCCTCCCCCAGCATCGACTGGGGCCGGGGGAGCGGACAGTGACGAATGTCAGGGAAACGTCGGGAACCCGTCATCCCGGGCGGGGGACTGTGCCCTTCACGCCAACTCTCCTTCGTTCCGGGTGAGTCGTGGCGGTGTCGGCCTATGTTCCCTGGGGTGTGAGCCGGTTCGCCCCAGGAGGTCAGATTGCAGTACAGGCGACGCTTCCTCGCCCTTCCCCGTGCGCCACGCCGTTCCCACCTGCTCATCGCCCTGGGCCTCGGCTCGCTGCTGCTCGGCCTGATGCCGTGGTTCGCGGTGGCCGGCCCGGCCGCGGCCGGGCGGGGCCCCACGCCGCGGCCCGCGCCCGCACCCTTCGACCAGCAGACCGCGCGGCAGTCACCGCACCACGGCATCGCCCCGGCGAACGCCATGGAACCCACGGCCCCGGTCCTCGACCGGACCGGCTGGACCGCGACGGCGACGGACGAGGAGACGGGCGGTGAGAACGGCCGCGCGGCCAACGTCCTCGACGGCAACGCCGGCACCATCTGGCACAGCACGTGGGCCGGCACCCCCGTCCCCCTGCCGCACGGCATCACCGTCGACATGCACCGCACGGCAGTCGTCTCCGCGCTCGTCTACCTGCCCCGCGCGGGCGGCGCCAACGGGCGCGTCGGGGAGTACACGATCAGCCTCAGCACCGACGGACAGAACTGGGCGAGCCCCGTCGCCTCCGGCACCCTGGCCGACGACGGCAGCGCCAAGACCCTCGGGTTCGCCCCGCAGGGCGCCCGCTTCGTACGGCTGACGGCGCTCACCGAGGCCGGCGGCCGCGGCCCCTGGACCTCCGCCGCCGAGATCAACCTGCTGGGCGACCCGGGCACTCCCGCAGCCACCGTCGACCTGCCCCGCACCGGCTGGACGGCCACGGCCGGCGACGAGGAGACCGGCACCGCGGACGGCCGCGCGGCCAACGTCCTCGACGGGAACGACGCCACCCTCTGGCACAGCAAGTGGACCGGCACCCCGGCCCCCCTGCCGCACAGCATCACCATCGACATGCACCGCACGAACGCCGTCTCCGCCCTCGTCTACCACCCCCGCCTCGACGGCGGCAACGGCCGGGCCGGCGCGTACACCGTCACCACCAGCACCGACGGCACGGCCTTCGGCGCACCCGTCGCCGCCGGCACCTGGCGCGACGACGACACCGTCAAGACCGCCACCTTCCTGCACACCGAGAACGCGCGGTACGTACGACTGACCGTGACCACGGAAGCCGGCGGCCGCGGCCCGTGGACCTCGGCCGCCGAGATACGCCTGAGCGGGCCGGCCGACCCGGCCGTACACGGAGCCTGGGACAAGATCACCGGCTTCCCCCTCGTCCCCGTGGCCACCGCCGTCCTGCCCGGCGACAAACTGCTCGCCTGGTCCGCGTACGCGGTCGACCGGTTCGGCGGCAGCAACGGCTACACCCAGACAGCGATCCTGGACCTGAAGACCGGCAAGGTCACCCAGCGCCGCATCGACAACACCGGTCACGACATGTTCTGTCCGGGCATCGCGATGCTGGCCGACGGCCGCGTCCTGGTCACCGGCGGGAGCAACGCCGAGAAGGCGAGCATCTACGACCCGGCCACCGACAACTGGTCCGCGACCGCCGCCATGAACACCGCCCGCGGCTACCAGGCCATGACGCTGCTCTCCACCGGCGAGGCCTTCGTCCTCGGCGGATCCTGGAGCGGACCCGCGGGCGACAAGGCCGGCGAGGCCTGGTCACCGGAGACCCGCACCTGGCGCGCACTCCCCGGCGTCCCGGCCACCCCCGCCCTGACGGCCGACCCCGCAGGACCGTACCGGGCGGACAACCACATGTGGCTGCACGCCACTTCGGGCGGCAAGGTGCTGCAACTGGGCCCCAGCAAGCAGATGAACTGGATCTCGACCAGCGGCCGGGGCAGCATCACCCCCGCCGGCACCCGGGCCGACAGCCAGGACGCCATGACCGGCAACGCCGTCTCCTACGACATCGGCAAACTCCTCACGCTCGGCGGCGCCCCCGCCTACGAGAAGACCCCGGCCACCCGCCGCGCCTACACCGTGGACATCTCGGGCGACCGCGTCCAGGCCGCCCGTACCGGCGACATGGAGCACGCCCGCGCCTTCGGCAACAGCGTCGTCCTGCCCGACGGCAAGGTGGCCGTGTTCGGCGGGCAGGCCTACCCGGTGCCCTTCAGCGACGCGACCTCCGTCCTGGCCCCCGAACTGTGGGACCCGGCGACCGGCCGCTTCACCCCGCTGGCCACCATGGCCATCCCGCGCAACTACCACAGCGTGGCCAACCTGCTGCCGGACGGACGCATCTTCTCCGGCGGCGGAGGACTGTGCGGCGACTGCGCGACCAACCACGCGGACGGGGCAGTCTTCACCCCGCCGTACCTGCTCAACGCGGACGGATCGCCGAAGCCGCGTCCCGTCATCACCGGGGGCGTGCCCCCCAGGGCGGCGCCCGGCAGCTCGCTCACGGTGAGCACCCAGGCCCCGGTGGAGTCCTTCGTGCTGATGCGGACCGCGGCCGCCACCCACTCCACCGACAACGACCAGCGACGGGTCCCCCTCGCCTCCACGGCCACCGGGACCGGCACGTACACGGTGTCCCTGCCGGCCGACACCGGGGTGGTCCTGCCCGGGACCTACATGCTCTTCGCCCTCGACGCCCACGGCGTGCCCAGCACGGCGAAGTTCGTCACCGTCTCCTGAACGCGCCCCCGGTGTGGGGGGGGGGGGCGGGGGCGGCCCCGGGGCC
>NZ_JBHYVA010000060.1:3760-21043 GCF_042750055.1 Streptomyces sp. NPDC059456 | reverse complement strand
AGTAAAAGAGACAGGTCCCGCTCAGCGCCCTGAGCACGGGCGCCGCCCGGGGCCAGGCCCCACGACCCGCCCGAGCCGGGCCCGAGTCATGCGCGAGCCGGGCCCGAGTCATGCGCGAGCCGGGCCCGAGCCGGGCCGCGGGCCCGGGCCCGTGCTCAGCGCGAGCGCCACGGCAGTTCGGCCGTCACCACCGTGCCCTCCCCCTCGGGGGAGTCCACCAGGAAGACCCCGTCCACGGCACGCAGCCGCTCCGCCAGTCCCGCCAGGCCCGACCCGCCGTCCAGGCCGGCCCCGCCGCGCCCGTCGTCCGACACCCGGATCAGCAGCCGCCCCGCCGGCTCCGTCCCCGTCCGCCACACCTCCACGCTCGCGCCCCGCGCCCCCGCATGCTTGCTCACGTTCTGCAGCAGCTCCGACACCGTGAAGTAGGCGATCCCCTCGACGGCGGCCGCGGGCCGCTCCGGCAGGTCCACCAGCACCTTCACCGGCACCAGGCACCGCGACGCCACCGACGACAGCGCGGCGTCCAGGCCCCGGTCCGTCAGCACCGCCGGGTGGATGCCCCGCGCCAGGTCCCGCAGTTCCTGGAGCGCCAGCTTGACCTCCCCGTGCGCCTCGTCCACCATCGCCGCCGCCGCGTCCGGGTCCTCCAGCAGCTTCTCCTTGGCCAGGCCCAGCCCCATCGCCAGCGCCACCAGCCGCGCCTGCGCGCCGTCGTGCAGGTCCCGCTCGATGCGCCGCAGGTCGGCCGCCGCCGTGTCGACGACCACCCCGCGGTCGGACTCCAGCTCCGCGATCCGCCGCTCCAGCTCGTCCGAGGGCGACAGCAGCGCCCGTACCATCAGCCGGTCCACGTTCGACAGCCAGCGCGTCACGTACGGCAGCACCGGCCACAGCACCAGCAGTCCGACCAGCGCCACCGTGAACGTCAGCACCCCCCACGGCAGCCGCACCAGCTCGTACAGCACGGTCCGCCAGGCCACCGGGTCCTTCACGCCCGCCCACAGCCAGGGGAAGAACCCGCCGGCCCGCCGCGGCCCCGGCAGCGGAGTCGGCTCCTCCACCCGTACGCCGAGCAGGACGCGCGCCCTCGCCCGCTCCAGTCGTCCCAATTGGCGAGACGCGAGCAGACCGGCTGCGAGCAGCGGAAGACCGATCGCGGTCACGGACAGGCCGCCCGTCACCGCCACCATGGTCACGGTGTAGACGAATCCGGCGAGCGCGAACGGAAGGTTGACCAGCAGGTGGACGGTCTCCTTCCACGCCACGGCCCCCAGCGCCGGGCGTACGGGAGGAGGCCGGTCGTCGTCGGAACCCGGGTGGGAGACTTGAAAGGGCGCGGTCATGCGGCCCAGCCTGCCAAATCCGGCCCGGCCGATGCCATGGGGCAGCCGGGCCGTTGTAAACGGGGGATAACCCCACCCTGTGTGAGCCAGGGCCTAGACTCCCGTCCGTACCAGATCATCGACAGTGGCCAAGGAGCGAGGAACGGACGTGCCCGACCCAACGGTATCGACCGTAACCGTGCTCGCAGCGGACTATTTCCGGAGTTATTCGGTCGTCGGCCTGCTGGCCGTCCTCGGTGTGCTCTTCGTGGCCGTCGCGTTCGGCGCGGGCCGCCTGCTGAGACCGGTCGTCCCGACCCCTGAGAAGCTGCTGACGTACGAGTGCGGCGTGGATCCCGTCGGCGAGGGCTGGGCGCACACCCAGGTCCGCTACTACGTCTACGCGTTCCTCTACGTCATCTTCGCCGTCGACTCGATCTTCCTCTTCCCGTGGGCGACCGTGTTCGCCGCCGCCGGCTACGGCGCCACGACGCTCGTGGAGATGTTCATCTTCCTGGGCTTCCTGGCCGTCGGCCTGCTCTACGCGTACAAGAAGGGCGTCCTCGAATGGACGTGACACCGGCCGGGACCTCGGCCGAGCCCCAGCTGCTCCCGGAGCCCAAGCGGCTCGGGGTCCTCTCCCGGCTCGCCCCGGAACCCATGAAGGTGGTCCTGAACTGGGGCCGCCGCTACAGCCTGTGGGTGTTCAACTTCGGCCTCGCCTGCTGCGCGATCGAGTTCATCGCCGCGTCGATGGCCCGCCACGACTTCATCCGGCTCGGCGTCATCCCCTTCGCGCCCGGCCCGCGCCAGGCGGACCTGATGATCGTCTCCGGCACGGTGACGGACAAGATGGCCCCGGCCGTCAAGCGGCTGTACGAGCAGATGCCGGAGCCCAAGTACGTCATCTCCTTCGGCGCCTGCTCCAACTGCGGCGGGCCCTACTGGGACTCGTACTCGGTGACGAAGGGCGTCGACCAGATCATCCCCGTCGACGTCTACGTACCCGGCTGCCCGCCCCGCCCCGAAGCGCTGCTCCAGGGCATCCTCAAGCTCCAGGAGAAGATCGCCCGGGAGTCGCTGGCCGACCGCTACGCCGCGGGACCCTCGGTCGCGCAGCTCACCAGCGGCCTGGTCACGCCCCCGCCGCCGCCGACGACGGGAGCGGGCGCGTGAACCTCTACGACTCCCTCCCCGACGCCGCCGCGACGGTCTTCGGCGCGGAGGCGGTGGCCGGGCGCGCGTACGACGTCCTGACCGTCGACGTGCCGGTCGGCAGCTGGATCCCGGCGCTGGAGATCGCCCGGGACAAGCTGGGCTGCACGTACTTCGACTGGCTGAGCGCGGTCGACGAGCCGGGCACCGGCTTCCGGATCTGCGCGCACGTCGTGTCCCTGGAGAACCACCGCGTACGACGGCTGCTGCTGCGCACGACGGTCCCGCACGCGGCGCCATCCCTGCCGTCCGCGGTCGCGGTCTACGCGGGCGCCGAGTGGCACGAGCGGGAGACGTTCGAGATGTTCGGCGTGGTCTTCACCGACCACCCGCACCTGGTCCCGCTCCTCCTCCCGGAGAACTTCGAGGGGCACCCGCTGCGCAAGGACTTCGTCCTGGCGGCGCGGGTCGCGAAGGCCTGGCCCGGAGCCAAGGAGCCGGGCGAGGCCCACGACCCCGACGCGCCGAAGCGCCGCCAGATGCTCCCGCCGGGCGTCCCGGACCCCAACGACTGGGGCCCGCTCAAGGGCCAGCTCCCGCCGGCCCCCGCCCGCCCGGCCCGGACCGCCCGCGCCCCGCGCGAGGGCGCCCCGGTCCGCCGCACCCGCTCGGTGGCGGAGGGCTCGGCGACCCAGGCCGCGGAAACCGAAGCCACCACCCCGCGCCCGGCGCGCCGTACCCGCTCGGTGTCGGAGGGCTCGGCGAGTCAGGCTGTCCCCGCGGCGGAGCCGGACACCGAGACCCCGCGCCCGGCGCGCCGGACCCGCTCGGTGTCGGACGGTTCGGCCAGCCAGGCCGCCCCGGCGGCGGAGCCGGAGCTCCAGGCCGAGGACGCGCCGCAGGCAGACGTACCCCCGCGCCCGGCCCGCCGGACCCGTTCGGCGTCGGACGGTTCGGCGAGCCAGGCCGTCCCGGCGGCGGAGCCGGAGCTCCAGGCCGAGGACGCGCCGCAGGCAGACGTACCCCCGCGCCCGGCGCGCCGGACCCGTTCGGCGTCGGACGGCTCGGCCAGCCAGGCCGTCCCCGAGGCGGTGCCGGAGGGCGAGGAGCCGCGGCCTGCGCGGCGGACCGTCGCGCCCGGGCGGCGGCCCGCCCCCCGCAGCGCGGACGCGCCCTGGCACAACCCCCAGCCCGCCTTCACCGAGGACCCGGCACCCGAGCCGGCACCCGAGCCGGCACCCGAGGCCGGCGACACCCCCGAATCCCGACCCGACAACGGAGGCGACGCGTGAACGACGTCCTCGACGTCGCCCTGCGACTCATCGTCGTCTTCGCCGTCTTCCTCGTGCTCCCGCTCGTCGTCGGGCAGACCGAGCACAAGGTGATGGCGCACATGCAGGGCCGCCTCGGCCCCATGTACGCCGGCGGCTTCCACGGCTGGGCCCAGCTCGTCGCCGACGGCGTGAAGTTCGCGCAGAAGGAGGACGTCGTCCCGGCCGAGGCCGACCGCCGCATCTTCCAGCTCGCCCCCGCCGTCGCCCTGCTGCCGTACCTCCTCGTCCTCGTCGCCATCCCCATCGGCCCGGGCGAGGGCGCCGTCGGCCAGGTCATCGACGCCGGCCTGTTCTTCGTGCTCGCCGTCATGGGCGTCGGCGTCCTCGGCAGCCTGATGGCCGGCTGGGCCTCCGCCAACAAGTTCTCCCTGCTCGGCGGCCTGCGCACCGCCGCCCAGCTCCTCGCGTACGAGCTCCCCATGCTGCTCGCCGCCGCCTCCGTCGCCATGGCCGCCGGGACCGTGTCCCTCCCCGGCATCGTCGACGGCTTCCAGTGGTGGTGGCTGCCCTGGCAGATCACCGGCGCGCTCGTCTTCTTCACCGCCGGCCTCGCCGAACTCCAGCGGCCGCCCTTCGACATGCCCGTCGCCGACTCCGAGATCATCTTCGGCGCGTACACCGAGTACACCGGCCTGCGCTTCGCGCTGTTCCTCCTCGCCGAGTACGCCGGCATCGTCGTCCTCTGCGCCCTGACCACCGTCCTGTTCCTCGGCGGCTGGCACGGGCCGGTCGCCGACGGCTGGGTCTGGACCCTCCTGAAGACCGCGGTCCTCGCGTTCGTCGTGATCTGGCTCCGCGTCAGCTACCCCCGGCTGCGCGAGGACCAGCTCCAGAAGCTCGCCTGGACCACACTCATCCCGCTGGCGCTCGCCCAGATCGCGCTCACCGGCATCGTGAAGGTGGCGATCAGCTGATGCCCATCCCCGGATCCGGCCTCGCCAAGGGCCTCGCCGTCACGCTGCGCACGATGACGAAGCGCGCGCACACCGCCCAGTACCCCGAGGTGCAGCCCGAGCTCCCGCCCCGCACCCGCGGGGTCATCGGCCTGTTCGAGGAGAACTGCACGGTCTGCATGCTGTGCGCCCGCGAGTGCCCCGACTGGTGCATCTACATCGACTCCCACAAGGAGACGGTCCCGGCGGCCGCCCCCGGCGGCCGCGAGCGCAGCCGCAACGTGCTCGACCGGTTCGCCATCGACTTCTCCCTCTGCATGTACTGCGGCATCTGCATCGAGGTGTGCCCCTTCGACGCCCTCTTCTGGTCGCCGGAGTTCGAGTACGCGGAAACGGACATCCTCGAACTCACCCACGAGCGCGACAAGCTCCGCGAGTGGATGTGGACCGTCCCGGCCCCGCCGGCCCTGGACCCCGCGGCGGAGGAGCCCAAGGAGATCGCCGCCGCCCGCAAGGCGGTGGAGAAGGCCGAAGCCGCCGCCGCGGCGGCAGCCGCCGCCGAAGCCCCCGCCGCTGCCGGAGCCACCGCTGCCGGAGCCACCGAAGCCGAAGCCGGAGCCGCCGAAGCCGGCCCCGCCGCGCCCGGCACCGACGACCCGACCACCACCCCGGAGGGAGACGCGTGAGCGACCTGACCCCCGCGGCCGCCACCCTGGCCGCCGCGGCGACGGGCCACGGGTTCCTCTCCCCGACCGGCGTCGAGATCGCCTTCGTCCTCGTCGGCCTCGCCACCCTCGGCGCGGCCGCCATCACGGTCACCACGAAGCAGCTCGTGCACGCCGCCCTGTGGCTGGTCGTCGCGCTCGGCGGCATCGCCGTCGAGTACCTGCTGCTGACGGCCGAGTTCATCGCCTGGGTCCAGGTCCTGATCTACCTCGGCTCCGTGGTCGTCCTCCTCCTCTTCGGGCTGATGCTCACCAAGGCCCCCATCGGCCGCTCCCCGGACGCCGACTCGAACAACCGCTGGGTCGCCCTCGGCGTCGCCCTCGTCGCGGCCACCGCGCTCGTCTGGGTCGTCGTCGACGCGTTCCGCACCACCTGGATCGACCTCGACGGCCCCGTCCAGGGCTCCACCGAAGTCACCGGCGCGATCCTCTTCCAGCACTGGGTGCTGCCCTTCGAAGCGCTCTCCGTCCTCCTCCTCGCGGCCCTGATCGGCGCCATCGTCCTCTCCCGCAGGGACGCCGCCGCCGGGCCCGACGACACGAAGGGGCAGCAGCGCTGATGCACCTCGCCTATCCCGCCGTACTCGCGGCGCTCCTCTTCTGCACGGGCCTGTACGGAGTGCTCGCCCGCCGCAACGCCATCCTGGTCCTGATGTCCGTCGAGCTCATGCTCAACGCCGTCAACCTCAACCTGGTGGCCTTCGACGTCTGGCTGCGCGACGCCCTGCACGCCGGCCAGGCCCTCACCCTCTTCACCATCGCCATCGCCGCCGCCGAGATCGGCATCGGCCTCGCGATCGTGCTGATGGTTTACCGCAACCGCGGCACCTCGGACGTCGACCGGCTGCGCGACACCGCCGAGAGCCACGAGCCCGCCCCGAACAACCAGAGCGAGGTCACCGCGTGAGCACCACGACCCTCGCCGTCCTCGTCCCGCTCCTGCCCTTCCTGGGCGCGGTGGCGGGACTGCTGCTCGGCCGCCGCGCCCCCGGCTTCGTCCGGCCCCTCGCCGTGCTGCCGGCGCTGGCCTCGGCCGTGCTGGCCGTGCTCGTCGCCGTCCGCCAGGGCGGCGGCAAGCCGATCGTCGCCTCGACCGAACTGACCCCGACCGGCTCGGTGCCGATCGACCTCTCGCTCTACCTGAACGGCTTCGCGGCGCTCACCGCCGTCCTGGTCGGCGTCGTCGCGACCTGCGTACAGCTCTACTCGACGGCCTACCTCCGCGAGGACCCGCGCTACCCCTCGTACGCCGCGCTCGTCTCGCTGTTCACCTCCGCCATGCTGCTCGTCGTCTACACCGGCGACCTGATGGTGCTGCTGGTCGGCTGGGAGGTCATGGGCATCTGCTCCTACTTCCTCGTCGGCCACTACTGGGAGACCGAGGCGGCCCGCTCCGCCTCCCTGAAGGCCTTCCTCGTCACCAAGCTCGGCGACGTCCCCTTCCTGATCGGCCTGTTCGCGCTCGCCACCGACGCCGGCTCCTTCGAGATCCCCAAGATCCTGGGCACCGCCGCCGCGGGCGGACTCGACCACCCCACGCTGATCGCGCTCCTGCTGCTCGCCGGAGTCGCGGGCAAGTCCGCGCAGTTCCCGCTGCACACCTGGCTCCCGGACGCCATGGCGGGCCCCACCCCGGTCTCCGCGCTGATCCACGCCGCGACGATGGTCGCCGCCGGTGTCTACTTCATCGCCCGTCTCCTCCCGGTCTTCACCGCCTCCGCGGCCGCCCTGGTGGTCATGGCCGTCATGGCGGCCGTCACGATGGTCGGCTCCGGCCTCGCCGCCCTCGCCCAGGACGACATCAAGCGCGTCCTCGCCTACTCCACGATCGGCCAGCTCGGCTACATGACCGGGGCCCTGGCCGTCGGCGACCGCGGCGCCGCCGTCTTCCACCTCATCTCCCACGGCGCCTTCAAGGCGCTCCTGTTCCTCGGGGCGGGCGTGATCATCCACGCCGCCGGAACGAACTCCCTGGCCGCCATGTCCCGGATGGACGGCCTGGCCAAGCGCGTCCCCGACGCCTTCTGGACCATGACGATCGCGCTCCTCGCGCTCGCCGCGATCCCGCCCTTCGCCGGCTTCTTCTCCAAGGAAGCCGTCCTCGTCGCCGCCGAGCACGCCGCCGGCGGGCACTCGGAGTCCGTCCCCGGTGCCGCGGGCTGGGTGGTGCTCGTCGCCGGCGTGCTGACCGCCCTGCTCACCGCCGCCTACGCCACCCGGCTGTGGCTGATGGCCTTCCGCGGCCGGGGCGCCGCCGCCCCCGACCACGGCAAGGAGCCCCTCGCCATGACCGGCGTGCTGTGGCTGCTCGCGATCCCCTCCCTCGGCCTCGGCCTGACCGCCGGCCCGATCGCCGACTGGTTCGACGGCAACGCGCTCAGCCCGACGCTCACCACCTCCGTCCTCGGCACGGGAGCCGCCGCCGTCGGCGCGGTCCTGACCTACGCCCTGTGGCAGCGGGCCGCGGCCAAGGCCGCGACGGCTCCCGGCGCGGCCGCGCCCACACCCGCCACCGGCGCCGCCACGGCCGAACAGCCCGCAGCCGTGGCCGCCACGGTGTCAGCGGCCACCGCGGCCGCCGAATCCGCGGCGGAGGCCCCCGAGGTCGCGGAGGTCAGCCACGAGCACCCCGCCGTCCCGGCGGGTCCCGCCGCCGACCCCGGCCGGGCCCTCCTGGGCCCCCTGCACCCGCACGCGGCGGACGGCTTCCACCTCGACGCCGTCTACGACCGGCTGTTCGTCCGCCCCGTCCGCGGCGCGGCGAGCCTCGTCCGCTTCCTCGACCGCGAGGTCGTGGACACCTACGTCCGCGGCGCGGGCGCCGGCCCCCGGCTGCTCGGCAGCCTCGTACGCCGGGCCCAGACCGGCAACGTGCAGAGCTACTTGAGCGCCCTGCTCGCCGGCGCCGTGGTCCTGGCGATCGCCACCGCCGTCCTCGCCAACGTCAACGCCGGATCGTGAGCCGTGAGTCAGCCGTGATTGATATCAGCCCGTCCGTGATGCAGTTCCTCCTGGCGTTCGTCGTGGCCGCACCGCTCCTCGGCGCCGTCGCGGCCCTCCTGCCGGCCCCGCCCGGACTCAAGGGCAAGAGCCCCGAACAGGCCGTGCTGCGCCACGGCGTGACCGTCACCGGCGTGATCCTCGCCGCGGCCGTCGCCCTCGCCCTGGGCTTCGACCGCGACACCCCCGCCCGCTTCCAGGCGACGACGGACATCAGCTGGATCCCGGCGCTGAACGTCCGGATCCACCTCGGCGTCGACGGCATCTCGCTCCCCCTCCTCCTGATGACCGCGCTGCTGTTCTTCCTCTGCGCGCTCTACAGCTACTTCAAGCTCCCCGAGGGCCCCTCCCCGAAGGCCTTCGTCGCCCTGCTCCTCGTCCTCGAGTGCGGCACCCTCGCGACGTTCGCCGTCCTCGACCTGCTGCTGTTCTTCCTCGCCTTCGAGATGGTCCTCATCCCGATGTACTTCCTCATCGCCCGTTGGGGCGGTGCTCAGCGGCAGGCCGCCGCCTGGAAGTTCATCCTCTACACGCTCCTCGGGTCCGTGGTCATGCTCCTCGGACTGCTGCTGATCGGACTGAACAGCGGCACCTTCGACATGGTGGCACTCGCCTCTGACAACGGGCGCGAACTGACCCACACCTCCCAGCTCCTGGCCGTCCTCGCCATCGGCATCGGGCTCGCCGTGAAGACCCCGATGTGGCCCCTGCACAGCTGGCTGCCCGACGCCCACACGGCCGCCCCCACCGTCGGCTCGGTCCTGCTGGCCGGCGTGCTGCTCAAGATGGGCACCTACGGGTTCGTCCGCATCCTGATCCCCGTCACCCCCGACGGCATGGCGACCTTCGCCCCCTACCTGGGCGCCTTCGCCGCGATCGGCATCGTCTACGGGTCCCTCGCCTGCCTCTCGCTCGCCCGCAAGGGCAACAAGGGCGACCTCAAGCGCCTCATCGCGTACTCCTCCGTCGGCCACATGGGCTTCGTCCTCCTCGGCATCGCCTCCATGACCCCCACCGGCATCAACGGCGCGCTGTTCGCGAACATCGCCCACGGCCTGATCACCGGCCTCCTCTTCTTCCTGGTCGGCGCCCTCAAGGACCGCTACGGCACCGCCGACCTCGACACCCTCGCCGGAGTCACCGGCGCGGCCCTCTACGGCCGCGCCCCCCGCCTCGGCGCGCTCCTCGCCTTCGCCGCCGTCGCCTCGCTGGGCCTGCCCGGCCTCGCCGGCTTCTGGGGCGAGATGCTCGCCCTGTTCGGTGCGTTCGACCCCGCCCGGGGCCTGTCCAGGCCCGCCTTCCTCACCTACATGGCCTTCGGCGCGTTCGGCACCCTGCTCACCGCCGCCTACCTGCTGATCGTGGTACGGCGCGTCTGCATGGGCGACCCCGGGGCCCGGACCGGGTCCGGGCCCGCGCTCGAACTCGCGGACGTCCACCGCTACGAGTTCGCCGCCTGGACCCCGCTCGTCGCCCTGACCGTCCTCGCCGGCCTGTGGCCCGCTGTCCTCCTCGGCCTCACCGACCCGGCCGTCCAGAAGCTCCTCGCAGGAGGCAACGCATGACGGCCCTGCCGGTCCTTTCGGCCCTGTCCGCCCCGCCCGCCCTCGCCACGGCCAAGGCCACGACGGCGACCGCCGCGACGGCCGCCGCGACCGCGGCCCCCGCCGCCGGCGCCGCGAGCGTCGTCCAGAGCGTCGACTGGCTCGCGATCACCCCAGTGGTGCTCCCCGCCGCCGTCGCCCTCGTCGTCCTGGTCGCCGACCTGTTCGTACCGCAGCGGCTCAAGCCGCTGCTCGGCTGGCTCTCCGTGGCCGGACTCGCCGCCGCGACCGCCACCCTGCTGCCGCTGCGCGCCGGCGACCGCTCCACCTTCTGCCTGACCACCGACCCCGGCGCGTGCAGCTACACCGCCGACCACTTCGCGCTCGTCATCCAGTTCCTGGTGCTGGCCGGCGCCCTGGTCACCGCCCTGCTGTCGGTCACCGCCGTGCAGGACGCGCGCATGCCGGCAGGCGAGTACTGGTTCCTGCTGCTGTCCTCCGCGGCCGGCGCCGCCCTGCTGCCCGCCTCCCGCGACCTCGCCACCCTGATCGTCGCCCTCGAAGTCGCCTCGCTGCCCGCCTTCGCCCTCGTCGGCATGCGCCGCGGCGACCGGCTCTCCTCCGAGGCCGCCCTCAAGTTCTTCCTGTCGTCCGTCACCGCCACCGCCGTGTCGCTGATGGGCGTCAGCTTCGTCTACGCAGCCACCGGCTCCCTGCACCTCACCCAGGTGGCCGACCGGCTCGAAGACGTCCCCGGGCAGCTCGACACCCTCGCCATGGCCGGCGTCGCCCTCACCCTCGTCGGCTTCGCCTTCAAGACCGCGGCCGTCCCCTTCCACTTCTGGGTCCCCGACACCTACGTCGGCGCCCCGCTGCCCATCGCCGGCTACCTCTCCGTGATCGGCAAGGCCGTCGGCTTCACCGGCCTCATCCTCGTCACGGTGATCGCCTTCCCCGCGTACTCCGACATCTGGGGCCCCGCCCTCGCCGTCCTCGCCGCGCTCACCATGACGCTCGGCAACGCCGCCGCCCTGCGCCAGTCCGCCGACCGCGCCCACAGCGCCGTACGGCTGCTCGCCTGGTCCTCGGTCGGCCAGGCCGGCTACCTGCTCGTCCCGATCGCCGCCGCCGCGTACTCGGGCCGCGACCAGATCGGCTCCACCGTCGCGTACGCCCTGATGTACGCCGCCGTGAACCTCGGCGCCTTCGCCGTCGCCGCCCTCGTCGCCCGTACGGAGCCGCAGAACCGGATCAGCGACTACCGCGGCCTGTACGCCCGGCGCCCGGCCGCCGCCCTCGCCCTGGCCTTCTTCCTGCTCTGCCTGGCCGGCCTGCCGCCGGGCATCATCGGCCTCTTCGCCAAGGTCACCGTCTTCCAGTCCGCGGTCGACGCCGGGCTGGGCTGGCTGGCCGTGGTCATGGCGGTCAACGTCGTCATGGCCCTCTACTACTACCTGCGCTGGACGGCGCTGCTCTTCCGCGCCCCCGCGCCCGCCGCCGACGGCACCTCCGAGGACGCCGCCGGGGCCCGTACGAAGGCCCCGTGGCCGCTGACCGCCGCGATCGCGGTCACCGCCGTCACCGCCGTGGTCCTCTCCGGCGCCCCGCAGCTGGTCCTGCGCTTCGCCTCGGGCAGCCTGTTCCCGCAGTAGCCCGTGACCCGTGCGCCGTGACCCGTACGCCGTGACCCGTACGGCGCAACGCCCGCCGTCCTCCCGCCGCCCCCGCCGGCCGGGCGGCGGGCCCGGCACGCCCCGGGAACCAGGAGCCCCCACCTCGCGTTGACCGAGAAGGAAGGGTCCACTGGACCGTAGACCCTCAGATCCACCGACCTTGGACGCGGGTCCCCCTGCCGCACCACTTGGAGGGCGTACCGTGCACCGCCGGCACAACGGGCTGAAGACCGCCGTACTCCTCGGCGGGCTGTCCGCACTCATCATCCTCATCGGGAGCTTCTTCGGGCGGGGCGGCCTGATCATCGCCGTCATCGTCGCCCTCGGGACGAACGCCTACGCGTACTGGAACAGCGACAAACTGGCTCTACGCGCGATGCGCGCCCGCCCCGTCAGCGAGTTCGAGGCCCCCCAGCTCTACCGCATGGTGCGCGAGCTCTCCACGTCCGCGCGCCAGCCCATGCCCCGGCTCTACATCTCGCCGACCGAAGCGCCCAATGCCTTCGCCACCGGCCGCAACCCGCGCAACGCCGCCGTCTGCTGCACCGAGGGCATCCTGCGCATCCTCGACGAGCGCGAGCTGCGCGGGGTCATCGGCCACGAACTGAGCCACGTCTACAACCGCGACATCCTGATCTCCTCCGTCGCCGGAGCCCTTGCCTCCGTGATCATGTTCCTGGTGAACTTCGCCTGGCTGATCCCGGTCGGCCGGTCCAACGACGACGAGGGACCCGGCATCCTCGGCATGCTCCTGGTCATGATCCTGGGCCCGCTGGCCGCATCCGTGATCCAGCTGGCCATCAGCCGTTCGCGCGAGTACGAGGCGGACGCCTCCGGCGCCCAGCTCACCGGCGACCCGCTCGCACTGGCCGGCGCCCTGCGCAAGCTGGACGCCGGCGTCAAGCAGCTCCCGCTGCCCCCCGAGCCCCGACTGGAGACCGCGAGCCACATGATGATCGCCAATCCGTTCCGCCCCGGTCAGGGCCTTTCTAAGATGTTCTCCACGCATCCTCCGATGGCCGAGCGCATCGCCCGGCTCGAACAGATGGCAGGCCGTAGTCAGTGAAGACCATCCTCAACATCATTTGGCTCGTCCTCAGCGGCATCTGGCTGTTCCTGGGCTACTGCCTCGCGGGCGTGCTCCTGTGCATCACCATCATCGGCATCCCGTTCGGCATCGCCGCCTTCCGGATCGCCGTCTACGCCCTGTGGCCCTTCGGCTACACCACCGTCGAGCGCCATGACTCCGGCGCGGGATCCTGCATCGGCAACGTCCTGTGGCTGGTCCTGGCCGGCTGGTGGCTCGCCCTCGGCCACATCGTCACCGGCATCGCCCTGTGCGTGACGATCATCGGCATCCCGTTCGGCATCGCCAACTTCAAGATGGTCCCGCTGTCCCTGCTCCCGCTGGGCCGCGAGATCGTCCCCACGGACGCGCCGTTCGCGTCCCGGTAGGGAGAAAAAGACCTGTGTCGGGTGCGAGCGCGGCCACGACCCTGTCGGTCATCGTGCCGATGTACAACGAGGAAGAGGCCCTCCCCGCCCTGGTGAGCCGCCTGCGCCCGGTGCTTGACGACACCCGCGTCCCGTACGAGGTGCTCGCCGTCGACGACGGCAGCACCGACCGGACCGCCGAACTCCTGGAGAAGTTCCGCACGGACTGGCCCGAGCTGCGCATCATCCGGCTGCGCGGCAACTCCGGCCACCAGGCGGCCCTGCGCGCCGGTCTGCACAGCGCCGTCGGGGCGTACGTGGCCAGCATCGACGCCGACCTCCAGGATCCGCCGGAGAAAATACCGGAGATGCTGGACCTCGCCCGGTCCGAGAACCTCGACATCGTCTACGGCGTCCGCTCCGACCGCAGCACCGACACCGGCTTCAAGCGCCGCACCGCCGCCGCCTACTACTGGCTGATGCGCCGCATGGTCGGCAAACAGGTGCCCGCACAGGCCGGGGACTTCCGGCTGCTCAGCCGCGAAGCCGTGGAGGCCCTCAAGGCCCTGCCCGACCAGCAGCAGGTCTACCGGCTGCTCGTGCCCTGGCTCGGCTTCCCGAGCGGACAGGTCACGTACCGGCGGGCCGAGCGCGTCGCGGGCGAGACCAAGTACCCGCTGAGCAAGATGATCCGCCTCGCCGTGGACGGCATCACCAACTTCTCCGCCGCCCCGCTGCGGCTCGCGACCTGGCTCGGCGTCATCAGCTTCGTCACCTGCTTCGTGATGATCGCCTGGACACTGGTGGTCTTCCTGCTCGGCAAGACCGTGCCCGGATGGAGCTCGCTGTTCGTCGCCATGCTGTTCCTCGGCGGCGTGCAGCTGATCTGCGTGGGGCTGCTGGGCGAGTACATCGGCCGGATCTACACCGCCGTACAGCGCCGGCCCACGTACTTCATCGGGTACGACTCGGCGCGCGACGACGGCGCCGAGGAGCCGGGGCAGAGCGGCGACTGACGGTGGCTCGGCGGGCTCCGGTGCAGGTCGGGGCGATTGTCAGTGGTGTGGGTCACCATGAACGCATGCACGAGACCGAGCAGTTGCCGGAGCAAGTCGCCCGCCGTGCGCACAGCGGTGCGGGCGGGCCCGGAAAGCCCCTGCCGGCGCCGCCGGACGCCGCGCAGCCGGCCCGCGCCGCGCTCATACCCGGCTCCGCGCTGCCGCCGCTGCTCGCCGCTCTCCACCCCCGTGCCGCGGACGGCGGGATCGGCCCCGAGGGCGGTCCGCGCCGAGTTCAGCTCCCGCGTGCGACCCGCGCGCGCAGGGCATAGGCCGACGCGCCCGCGGCCAGCACCGCTGCCCCCGTGACCGCCGCCGCCGGGGGCAGCGCACACGCCAGCACGACACAGCCGGACAGCCCGACCGCTGCCACGGCCCGGCCCTTGACACCTGAATCGAGAGTCCACGCCGAAGCGTTCGCGATCGCGTAGTAGGCCAGTACGCCGAACGAGGAGAAACCGATCGCGCCCCGCAGATCGGTGGTCGCCGCGAGCACCGCGACCACCGCACCCACGGCGAGCTCCGCCCGGTGCGGCACCCGGTGGCGGGGGTGTACGGCGGCCAGCGCGCGGGGGAGACGGCCGTCCCGGGCCATCGCCAGGATGGTCCGCGACACCCCGAGCACCAGGGCCAGCAGCGAGCCCAGCGCCGCCAGGGCCGCCCCGGCCCGGACCACGGGGGTCAGCCCGGGCATCCCGGCCGCCCGCGCCGCGTCGGCCAGCGGAGCCGTCGAAGCCGCCAGGGCGCCGGCCCCCAGCACCGACAGCACCGCCACCGCCACCGCGGCGTACACGAGCAGGGCGATCCCCAGCGCGAGGGGCACCGCCCGCGGGATCGTGCGCTGCGGATCACGCACCTCCTCGCCCAGGGTGGTGATCCGGGCGTACCCCGCGAAAGCGAAGAACAGCAGCCCGGCCGCCCGGAGCAGGCCGCCGGGACCTCCCCCGGCCAGACCGCCGAGCCGGTCCGCGTCCGCCGCCCCGGACGTCAGGCACACCACCACGACCCCGGCCAGGACGGCCAGGACCGCCGCCACGATCACCCGGGCGATCCGGGCGGACTTCTGCACACCGCCGTAGCCCGCGGCGGTCAGCGCCACCACCGCCGCCACGGCCACGGCGTGCTGCCGCCCGGGCCACACGTACGCCCCGACGGTGAGCGCCATCGCCGCACACGACGCGGTCTTGCCGATGACGAAGCCCCAGCCGGCCAGGTACCCCCAGAACGGGCCGAGCCGTTCCCGCCCGTACACGTACGTGCCCCCGGAGGCCGGGTACCGGGCGGCCAGCCGCGCCGAGGAGTGCGCGTTGCAGTAGGCGATCACGGCGGCCACCGCGAGGGCGGCGAGCAGCGCGCCGCCCGCCGGGCCCGCGGCGCCCGCAGCCGGGGCGAGCGCGGCGAAGATCCCGGCCCCCACCATGGCGCCCAACCCGACGACGACGGCGTCGAAGACGCCCAGAGACCGCTTCAGCCCACTGTTCACGGGCGGAGGGTAACCGCCCTAGATGACGCCCTCGCGACCGGTCAGGGGCGTGCGGTTCCTCTCCCAGCCGTGCAGGGCCGTCAGGCAGGCGTGGTCCAGATGGCGCAGTCCGCTCAGGTCGAGGCGTACGGGCTGGCCGGCCGGCAGTGCGTCCAGCTCGTCGAGCAGTTTCGGCAGCCGCAGGAAGCTGGCGCTGCCCATGACCTGGACGCGGAGCTCCCCGCCCTCCCACACCTCCTCGATGTGCACCTGGGAGGTCTCCCAGGCCGCCTTGGCCACGGCGAGCCCCAGTCCGACCAGCACGCCCTCGAAGAGGTTGGTGGCCACGATCGCGCCCGCCGTCGCCACCAGCACCACCGCCTCGCCCCGGTGCGTGCGCCACAGGCCGGCCACGGCCCGCACCGGCAGCAGCTTCCACCCCGCGTGCAGCAGCACCCCGGCCAGCGCGGCGAGCGGCACCACCTGGAGCAGCTGGGGGAGTGCGACGGCGAACAGCAGCAGCCAGCCGCCGTGCAGCACGCGGGACGCCCGGGTCCGGGCCCCGGCCTCCACGTTCGCGGCGCTGCGCACGATGACGGCGGTCATGGGCAGCGCCCCGAGCAGTCCGCACACGGTGTTGCCGACGCCCTGGGCCATGAGCTCGCGGTCGTAGTGGGTCTTGGGCCCGTCGTGCATCCGGTCGACGGCGGCCGCGCTGAACAGCGTCTCGGCGGAGGCGATCAGTGCCAGGGCGAGCACGGTCCCGAGGGCGCCGACCGAGGCGAGCAGCCCGAAGTCCCCCCATCCGGGCGGGGCCACGGCTCCCAGGACGCCGGTCACCGTCACCTTCTCGACGGGCAGCCGCAGCAGCGCGGACACGAAGGTGGCGGCCGCCACCCCGACGAGCGCGCCGGGCACGAGCTGCAGCCGGGCCGGCAGCCGGCGCCACGCCACCACGACGGCGATGGTCCCGGCGCCGAGCGCGACGGCCTCCCAGTCGGCCTGCCCGGCGAGCGCCGGCACCGCGGCCAGCTTCTCCAGCGTGCCGCCGGGGGCCGTCACGCCGCCCATGGCGTACAGCTGCCCCGCGATCAGCACGAGGCCGATCCCGGCGAGCATCCCGTGCACGACGGCGACGGAGATCGCGCGGAACCAGCGCCCGAGCCGCAGCGCGCCCATGACCAGCTGGAGCACCCCGGCGGCGAGCACCAGCACGCCGAGCGCGCGGGCGCCGTGCGTGTGCACCGCTTCGTAGACGAGCACGGTGAGCCCGGCGGCCGGCCCGCTCACCTGGAGCGCGCTGCCCCGGAACCAGCCGGTGACCAGCCCGCCCACCACCCCGGTCACGATGCCCAGCTCGGCGGGCACACCTGAGGCGACGGCCACGCCCACGCACAGCGGCAGTGCGACGAGGGCGACGACGACGGAAGCCCCGAAGTCTTCGCGAAACGTGTCGGCACCGGACATCCGAGAACCTCCCCTGTCCTGCGGTGATGGATGTCCCCAGGGTGGTGGGCGCGCGTGGCGCTGCCCAAGTGGTCATCGGGGGCCACTGAGGCGCATGCGCCGCGCACGCCGGGCACGTGTCGTGCACGCCCCCGCGAACAGCCGCGGCCCGGCGGGGGGGGGGGGGGGGCCCCCGGGGCCCCGCGGCGGGGGGGGGGGGGGCCCGGAGCGCCG
>NZ_JBHYVA010000060.1:786-3750 GCF_042750055.1 Streptomyces sp. NPDC059456 | reverse complement strand
GTCCTGGGAAGGACCGCCGGGCCGCCGGACGGCAGGGAGGGAAGGACCGCGATCAGCGGTAGTTCACGAACTGGATCGCGAAGTCCAGGTCCTTGCCCTTGAGCAGCGCCTGGACGGCCTGCAGGTCGTCACGGCTCTTGGAGCTGACGCGCAGCTCCTCGCCCTGCACCTGCGCCTTGACGCCCTTGGGACCCTCGTCCCGGATGATCTTCGCGACCTTCTTGGCGTTCTCCTGGGAGATGCCCTCCTCGATGGAGGCGAAGATCTTGTACTCCTTGCCGGACAGCTGCGGCTCGCCGGCGTCGAGCGCCTTCAGCGAGATCCCGCGCTTGACCAGCTTGGTCTCGAACACGTCGAGGACGGCCTTGACGCGCTCCTCGGAGTTCGCCTCCATCAGGATCTTCTCGCCGGACCAGGCGATGGTGGCGCCGGTGCCCTTGAAGTCGTAGCGCTGCGAGAGTTCCTTGGCGGCCTGGTTGAGGGCGTTGTCGACCTCCTGCCGCTCGACCTTCGAGACGATGTCGAAACTGGAGTCGGCCATGTGCTGTGGCTCCTTGAAGTCGGCTGTCATGTGCCCCGGAGGGCGCGGCCGGACATCCCCGGACCGCTCCGCAAAGCCTAGCCACCGCGCACACCCGCAGGGCTGATCAATCCGGTGGTGAAGCACCCCCGAGCATCGGGTATCGTTTACGTCGTTGCCAGGGAGCGCCGCCGGAAGGCGGAAAAAATGGCAGCGTCTCTTGGCGGTGTGCCCGAGTGGCCAAAGGGAGCAGACTGTAAATCTGCCGGCTCAGCCTACCCAGGTTCGAACCCTGGCGCCGCCACGCGATGTGAGACCCCCGTTACTGCGGAAGCGCAGTGACGGGGGTCTTCTCGCATGCCGCGTCCCCCGTACCGCCGTTCGGCGCAGGGCGGGTGGGCGGCCGCATCGTCCTGGTCCGCTGTTCGTTCTCCGGACGTGAACCTCATTTCTGACACGCGCGGGAAGGTCGGCGGAGGCGTGCTCCTCGCCCTCCTCGGAGCAAGCATCCCGGCCCTGGTCGGGGCCGCACTGCACAGCCACGTGGGCGAGCCCTACCAGGAGACCACGCTCTATTTCGGCACCGAGCGCCCCGGCGGCCGGGCCCCCGTCGCGGAGCAGGAGTTCATGCGGTTCCTGGACCGCGAGATCACCCCCGCCTTCCCCGAGGGCCTCACCCTCCTCGGCGGTCGCGGCCAGTGGCAGCGGGGCGGCAAGGTCATCCGCGAGACCTCCTACGAGGTCGTGCTGCTCTACCCGGAGAAGGAGGCCGACGAGCGCAGCACGCGCATCGAGCGCATCCGGCAGGCCTACGAGGAGCAGTACCAGCAGGACTCCGTCGGGCGCTCCGACGACAAGGTGACCGCCGAGTTCTGAGGGCCCCTCAGTTGCCCGCGACGTCCTTGACGGCCACCGAGACCGGCGTCGACCCCTCGACCAGCTCCAGCGTCAGTCCGGCCGTCGCCGGGGTCTCGACCAGCTCCGCCAGCACGGCCGCCACGTCGTCGCGCGACACCGCCCCGCGGCCCGTCCGCGCCTCCAGCCGCACCTGCCCCGTCCCGGGGTCGTCGGTCAGCGCGCCGGGCCGCAGGACCGTCCACTCCAGGCCCAGGCGGGTGCGGATGTGGTCGTCGGCCGCGCCCTTGGCGCGCAGGTAGACGTCGAAGACGTCATCGCCCTCGTGGTGCGCGTCCGCGCCCATCGAAGACACCATCAGGAAGCGCCGCACCCGGGCCCGTTCGGCCGCGTCCGCGAACAGCACCGCCGCACCCCGGTCCACGGTGTCCTTGCGCCCGGCACCGCTGCCCGGGCCGGCGCCGGCCGCGAACACCGCCACGTCCGCGCCCTGCAGGACACCCGCCACGTGCTCCACCGAAGCCGACTCCAGGTCGCAGAGCACCGGTTCGGCGCCCGACTCCCGCAGGTCGTCGCCCTGCTCCGGATCGCGGATGATGCCCGCGACCTCGTACCCGCGCGCGGCGAGCAGCTGCTCCAGCCGCAGCGCGATCTGACCGTGTCCACCCGCGATGACGATGCGCATGCCCCGACCGTACGACGAGCCGGGCGCCCGCGCCCGCGAACGGGCCCGCCCGCGCCCCGGCAAAACGGGGCGGAACGGTCAGGGGCCGGGCTCCGTACGGCCCTGCCGGGGCAGGTCCAGGGCCACGGCGACCGCCGAGTCGCAGTACTCCCTGACGGCACTCGTCCGGGCTACCACCCGGCCGCGGTGGATCACGATCCTGCTGTACGCCAGCGACAGCACGCCCGCGATCCGGTCCCCGCGCACGGCGAGCAGCTCCGCCGGGAACCCGGCCTCCACCCGGACCTCCGGCAGCCCCATGGCCTCGCGGGCGCAGGCGCTGACCGACGCGTAGGCCTCGCCCGCCCGCAGTCCGCCCTGGGACGCCAGCAGGTACGCCGCCTCCAGCGGGTCGCCGCGGCCGACCGGGTTCCCGGCGTCCCGCAGCGCCCCGCTGCCGGCCGCGACCCGGACCCCGGCGGCCCGCAGCAGCCGTACGGGCGCGGTGCGCAGGCCGCGCCGCTCCAGGGCCGCGCAGTCGCCCTGGGGCAGGCAGGTCACCCGTACGCCGGCCGCGGCCAGCTGGTCGGCGGCCCGGTTCGCCACGTCCAGCGGGAGCCGCGACAGCCCGCCGCAGGGGCCGATCGTCACCCCCGGCCGGAGCCCGCCGGCCATCGCCGCGAGCCGGGCCAGGCGGCCGGGATCGTCACCGTCCGTGTGCAGGTCCACGGGGCAGCCGTGCTCGGCGGCGAGCTCCAGCACGGCTTCGAGGAAGCCCGTGGGGTCGGGGTCGAGGTCCGGGCAGCCGCCGATGACGGAGGCGCCCATCTTCACGGCGTCCCGCAACATGGCGAGCCCGTCGGCTCCCGCCGTGCCCGTCAGCAGGCGGGGCACGGCGACGGCGGTCAGGTCGGTGAGACCGCGC
>NZ_JBHYVA010000060.1:0-776 GCF_042750055.1 Streptomyces sp. NPDC059456 | reverse complement strand
GCGTTGGCGGTCGCCAAACCTCCCAGGGGCCCCCCCACCCGGCGCCCCCGCGTGCCCCCCCCCGGGCCGCTCCCCGGGGGGGCCGCGGCCCCCGGCGTGCCGGTCGGTGCCCCCGCGCAGCGAGCGGCGGGCCTGGAGCACGGCCTCCATGGGGCCCAGGCCGTGGACGTCGCCGATCCGGACGTGGGAGCGCACCGCCGTGGCGCCGTGCCCCAGCTGGAGCAGGGCGGCCTCGGTGGCCCGGCGCTGCACCTCGTCGGGCGCGTACGAGACCGGGCCCTCGCCGTCGGCGGTCAGGGCGGTGTCCCCGTGGGCGTGCGGCTCGGCGGGGGCGGGCAGCAGCAGGTAGCCGCCGAGGTCCACCCGGTTGAGCGCGGGGGAGGGCAGGCTGCCCGCGGTGCCGACGGCCTGGATCCGGCCGCCGCCGAGCCGGACGTCGACCGTGCGGCCGTCCGTGAGGCGGGCCCCGGCGAGCAGGAGGGTGGTGGGGGGTTCGGCGGCGGCCGCGTTCGGGTTGCCGGCCGGGGGGCGCTGCGGCCCCTGGCCGCCGTCCTCGCCACGGCCGCCCGGCGGGAAGGGGGAGGGCTGCTGCGGCTGGCTGTCGGACATCGCGCTCCTGCGGGGGCTCGGGCGGTTCCTGGGCCGTGTGGCCGCGGCCCGCGGCCCAAGATCACGCAGCGTGCTCAGAGCCTAGGGTGCGGGGCTCTCCCGTTCACGGAGGAGCGCAATAGTCGTACCGGTGTGGTGCCCGTGAGCCGTGGCGCGGAGGTGTGCCC
>NZ_JBHYVA010000059.1:0-21294 GCF_042750055.1 Streptomyces sp. NPDC059456 | reverse complement strand
CCTCCGCGCCGACCTGGTCCTCTTCGACCCGGACACGGTCGCGGCCGGGTCGACGTACGAGACCCCGCGCTTGCTGCCGACCGGAATCCCGCACGTTCTGATCGACGGGCGTTTCGTCATGCGGGACGGGCGCCGGACCGACGTCCTGGCGGGCCGCTCAGTGCGCCGTACGGCCCCCACTTGGCGCGTGGCCAGGAGCCCGCTCCGGAGCGGCTCGAAGAGGCACGCGAGCTGATCGAGGGGGAGGGACCGCAAGTCGTCGAGCGCTCCCCCTCCTTGCCGACAGTTCCAGCCCTGGGTCGGCCCCCGGGCCGGGGCCGGGACGCGTCGGCGGAGGTGCCAGAGCGCATACCCCGCGACCACCATCACCAGTCCGGCGCCCGTCATGGCCGCCCCCAGGACCCGGTGGTACCAGGGCAGCGCCCACATCGAACCGGCCGGCTGCGCCAGGTGCATCCCTACCGGCAGCTGACGCTGCCGAATGCCCTCGGCCCGCCGCACCGCGATGCCCCGCACATTGAACGCCCAGCTCGCACCACACCCGACGCCGACCAGCCCGGCCAGAAGGAAGATTCCGATGACGACGGGCGACGGCCCTGCGTCCCGGCGGCAAGACTGCTCATCACGCGGCACCCCATACGGCTTCAAAGTCCTGGCAGTGAACAGTGATCGACGCATCGGTCAGCGCAATTTCGTGGCTACAACCATCGGGCCGCGGAAGGATCTCGTCGAGGAGTACCGTATCGGCCTGCATCCAGTCGATCGACTGATCGTAGTCGATCGAGAAGTGCGAGACCCCGGAGTACCGAATCCGAAGACCGGATTCATGCTTCCACTGGTTGGCGGAAAATTCCAGGGTCAAGACCCCACGCTTGTCCGTCGGAACGGAGATTCCTGCCAGTTCGAGGTCTTTTACGGATCGGGCACCGCGCATGCTGTAGTGCTCGGCGTCGGAGGCAAAAGCCCAGGCTCCGGCAGGCAACGCGTCCCGCATCTGCGGAAGTTCGACGAGATAGGCACTCGGGTCCAGGTTGAACCCGTGCATCTCTGAATCCCAGTCCGCCTTCACATATTTCATTTACAGCCTTCCGAGGCAAGACGGGGTCGCTGCCATTTATCTCCGGTGATGTCTTCGGTCCCTCTCGGGCCAATCCGTCCATGCCGCCGCATGGTATCGATGGCTTTCCCCTTCAGCGCATTCTCGACACTTGGTGGAACTTCGACATCTGCACCTATTGTCCGGTGCTTGTTGAACCAGCCGTCGCTGCCGAAAATACCCACCTCGCGGCCAGATTTGTCGTAGACATGGATCTCAAAGTCTCTCCCCTTCATTCCTTCCTGCCAGGTGTCCAATCGCCCTCGATACCCCTTTCCAAGGTCAAGCGGATCCTTCGGCCCCCGTGCCGCAAGCCCCAGCGAGTCGGTCCAGCCCAACGCGTTCACAACATATGCGTGGTGGTTGGGTGCCGGTTCCAGGCCCAGCGGGTCCGGGCTGATGTACCTGGCGGTTTCGGGGTCGTAGTAGCGGAAGTAGTTGTAGTTAAAGCCGGTTTCCGGGTCCGCGTATTGGCCGGGGAAGCGGAGTGGGCAGTCCAGGGATGTGGTGTCCGTCGGGGCGGGGAAGTGCGCGCCCCACAGCGTGGTGCGGCGCTGCCAGGTCAGTTCACCGTCAGGGGTGACCAGCTCGGTCGGCGTGCCGACCGTGTCCGTGATGACGGCGTGGAAGTGGGTGCTGTAGTCCGCCGAGGTGTCCTGGGCCAGTGTGGCCAGCAGTGATGCGCCTTGTTCCCGGACCAGCGGTCTGTGGTCGGTCTGGATGAGGGGGCGGTGGGTGCCTGGGGCGTAGTCCCAGGTGGTGACCTGGCCGTCGGACGTGTTCTGTTCGGCCAGGCGGGTGTCGTCCCAGGTGAATTCCGTGCGGTCGGCGGTCGAGCCGTCTTCTGACAAGCGGTGCTTGGATATTCGGCGGCCCAGTGGGTCGTACGTGTACTGCCAGTGTTCGCCGGCAGGTGTCACGGCCTCCGTCAGGCGGTCTTCCGCGTTCCACGCGTACGTCCAGGTGTGCTGCTGCCCGTTGAGGAGCTTGCGGGTCTTGCGGATCAGGCGGCCCTGGGCGTCGTGCTCGTACGAGGTGCGGTCGGCGCTGCGGATGAGGGTGCCGTTGAATGCGCGGTCGCCGGAGGATTCGTGCGCGGGGGCGGTGGCGTGGGTGAGGTTACCTGCCGCGTCGTAGGCGTACGTCTCGGTCCAACCGTGCGCCCGGACCCCGGCGACCCGGCCCAGTTGGTCGAGGTCGAACCGACGGGTGCCCGAGGTCAGTTCGCGGATCTCCGTCAGGTAGTCGTCCTCGCGGTAGGCATAGGTGCGGTGCTGGAGGAGGCGGTCGGCCTCGTCCACCCGGCCCGAACCCGAAAGGGTCTGCTCGGTGAGGCGGTGGGCGGCGTCCCAGGACTGGGTGAGCGTGACTCCGTCGCCAAGGCGGCGCTCGGTCTCACGGCCCGCGGCGTCGTACGCGAAGGTCAGTGAGCCAGACTCGGTGCTGATCGCCGCGGGGCGGCCTGCCGGGTCGTAGGTCCACTGCGAGTTCAGCTCGGACGGGGTGGTGCGCCGGACGAGACGTCCGAGCACGTCGTACACGTAGGTGATGGTCCGGCCGTTGACGGTTTCGGTGAGCGTGCGGCCGAGGGCGTCCCGCTCGATGGCGACCGCCGCATCCGAGTTGGCCGTGTGGATCAGATGGCCCGATGTGCCGTAGGCGTACGTGGTGACGGCGCCCGCGTCGGTGCGCTGCTCGACGACGCGGCCCAGCGCGTCCCTGGTGAAGCTCAGCTTTTCGCCTGCGCCGTTCGTGCGGGATGTCAGAGCGCCCGACGCGTCGTGCGTGTATGTCAGCGTCCGGCCGTTGAAGTCGGTCTCCGTGACCAGTCGGCCGGCTTCGTCGTACGCGTACGTCCAGGTCAGCCCCTGCGGGTTGGTGACTTCGGTCAGCCGGAGCTCGGTGTCGTACGCGAAGGCGTATGCCGTTCCGTCCGGGTCTGTGCGGGTGGCGGGTACGTCGAAGTGCGTGGCGGTGTGGCGGGTGACGTTGCCCGCGGGGTCGGTGTGGGTGAGTGGGTTGCCCTCGCCGTCCCAGGTCCAGGACTCCCGGCTGCCGTCCGCATGCTCGCGCCACGTCGGCTTGCCTTCGGTCGACCAGCCCATGCGGGTGGTCCCGCCCAGTGGGTCGACCACTTGGACGACACGGCCGAAGGAGTCGCGGCGCGCCACCGTGGTGTGTCCGAGTTCATCGGTGACGGCGACGGGCAGCCCGGCCGCGTCCGGTGTGACCCTGCGGGTATGGCCCAGGGCGTCGGTGACAGTGACCAAGTGGCCCGACTCATCGTAGGCACAGTGCGTTTCGGCGCCGAGTGGGTCGGTCGTGGTGACCAGGTTGCCGCGCTCGTCGTAGGTTTGGTGCCAGGTCGCACCACCGGGTTCGACGACCTCGACCGGCCGGCCGAGCGCGTTGTACGTGGCCCGGGCGACGGTCTGGTCCGGCAGGGTGACTGCGGTGAGGTTGTCGGCTTCGTCATAGGTGTAGCGCGTCGTACGGCCCAGCGGATCGGTGACCGAGACGGGTTTGTCACCCCTCGCTGTCCACTGCGTGCGGGTGGTGTGCCCGAGCGGATCGGTCTCCTCGACGACCATACCCGCGGAGTTGTACCGGTGGGTGGAGCGGCGGCCGAGGGAGTCGGTGTAGATGGTGGTGTGCGCCTGGTCGTCGTAGGCGAGGGTGCCGGAGAGGACTCCTTCGCTGCCTTCGGTGCGCTCGACCCGGCCGCGGGTGTCGTAGAAGTACGCGAACGAAGTGCCGTTGCGGTCGGTCCAGGAGGTGACCCGTCTCTCGGCGTCGTACGTGAAACGCAGTGGTTCGTCGCTGGAGTTGATGACCTCGGTGAGGTTGCCCGCCTCGTCGTAGCCGTACCGCATCACGACCGTACCGGCGTCCTCGCCCGGCGACGGCTCGTACCGCGACGGGGCCTGGTCCAGCAGGCGCAGGGCGGTGATGCGCGGCCCCTGGGTGTCGACGGCGATGTAGTAGCCGCCGGAGTGGCGGAGCGCGGTGGGGATGCCGTCGGGCGTGCGCTCGATGTCGATGCGGGCGCCGTTGCGGTCGTGCCAGCTGTCCAGGGGGAGGTGGAAGACACCCAAGGTGCCGGAAGGGAGGGGGGTACTGAAGGTGCGGACGACTCCGGAGTCCGGGTCGGTGATGGTCATGACGCCGTCGGGCTTGCCGTCCCATTCGAGCGGCCAGCGGGCGCCCTTGACCGGCAGGACGGGCTCGCCCGGCTGGGGAACGGGGTAGACCAGGCGCATGCCGTCCGAGGCGGCGAACACCACTCCTTCCCCGTCGATCTGAAGGCACTCGTCCAGGGTGGAGACCCAGGTGGGGCCGAAGCACACTCCACCGCGGTACGAGGACAGGTGGGTGCGCTCGAAGACCAGGGGGAGGTCGGCGGGGAGTGTGAGGTCGGTCTGTGTCATCAGCATGGCGCCGGTCGCCACGTCGATCGGCTCTCCGACGCACGGAGTGCTCTTGCACTGCCGGGCCGCCGGACCGAGTTCGACCAGGTCGGGGCGGAGCGTCGGCGGCCGCAGCATCAACGGCACCTCGGTCTTGGTGAACAGGCTTCCCTCGATGCCGGCCTTCGTGACACCACCGGCGGCGCCGAACGCCCCGCCGTAGATCATGCCGTCCTTTGCCGCGGCATTGATCTCGTCGAGGCTGAATCCCTTCTGCATGCCGGTGGCGATCTTCAGGGGCTGGGCGACCGCGAGGTCGATGGTCACCGATTCCATGCTCCCGAAGGCCGCCGCGACCAACGTGCCGGCGGCGATTTCGGCGACGGTGGTGGTGACGGCGATGCCCATAGTGGCACCGAATTCGATGAGGGCCTCGGTGGCCAGGGCGGCAGCACCCGCGGCAGCACCCGCAGTCACGAAGGCCAGCGCGATGCCACCCACGATGATCGCGGCATCGATGCCGATCTGCGTCCAGAGTTTGTTGATGGCGTCGTCGACGGCCTTCGCGAACTTGTCCAGTGCCTCGGCCATCTGGCGGGACGCCTCGGCGAGGTCGCTGAGCCAGCCCGCGTCGTTGCCCTTGGCGTACCGCCCCCAGAAGGTCCCGAACGCCTCTATCGCCTCCCCCGTGTTGTTGGTGATCAGGGAAGAGGCCGCGTTGTTGACGGGCGTACGTACATCGTCGACGGCGTCGGCGAAGGTCCGCCAGGCATCGGCGGCGTGCCGCAGGGTGCCGGAATTGGCATCCGGCCACCACAGGCCCAGCGTGAGCAGGAGGTCCTTGGCCTCGTCCTCAATGCTCACTTGTCGCCCCTGTCGTGTCCTTCGCCGTCCTTCGACAGCACCTTCGTGAACATCCCGGCGATCAGCTCGTCGTTGTCGACGTGCCCGTCCGCCATGTCGGCCATCGCCTCGTGAATGCTGACCAGACCGAGGACGAGGGTGCCAGCCGCCTTCTCGATGGCCTTTTGCTGGGGGCTGTAGGCGTCGCCGAATGCCTTGCCCTGTTCGTCATCTCCCCACGGCTTACCGAGCCCATCGAGGGCGGTGACGAGCGTCGTGAGCGCTTTGCTCAAGTTCTGGCCCTGCGTGAGGAAGACCGGCGCCGTCAACTTGATATCGGCCGTACTGATGTCCAGAACCTTGCCGCTGTCCTTGCCGTCACCCACGCGTGCTGCCTCCCCCGATTCCGACCGCGAATCGCAATCCTAGCTTGACACTGTCGGGGATCTTGCAGTTGTTCACGTCAGTCGCTGGCGGTTCGTCAGGACCTTGGCCGCTGGATTTCGTGCTTGTCCAGGAAGTTCCGGAAGGCGGTTGGTGGCGGGGTACTTTCGCCGGTCGGCGGAAAGACGCTGAACCTCCCGATGTTCACGGCGATGGCCGTGAGGACGTGCTGCAGGTGGGCCTTCGGCTGTCTCCGGCAGCGGCGTATGCCGTGCACATGGGCGAACTCATTGACGGCGTCCTTCACTCGGAGCGGACCGCGTAGCGGGCCCGCCAGTTGGGCATCTGGTCCTCGGCGCGGACTCGGATCTGTAGGTCTCGGAGTTCGCGCGGGGGGAAGCCGACGTTCCGGACGCTTGGTGCACCAGGTGCGGACTGCGCGGGGGCTGGCACTGCCCTTGGTGAACCGTGCCGTGATCAGCGGCGCTGCGGTGGGCGAGGAGGTCGGGTAGGGGCCGTGCGATCCCTTGCTGACCTGGCTCTGTGGGCATGTCAGCTGGCAGCAGTCGAAGCCGATGCCGTCCCGGCTGAAGCCCTCGTTCTGGCGGTGCAGACGGATGGGGCCCGGCAGCTGGCCGCGACGCCCCAGCCGGGCATGGGTGCCGGGCAGAGCCCGGGCGTCGTACGTGGTGGCCGGCGTCGTGGCCACATCCGTGATCGCGTACGTGTCATCGGGGGTGCAGGCCAGGTTCCGCTGTGCACCGCCGCAGTCACCACAGCGATAGCCGGCCACTACGCCCGCCGGGCTGAGCGCGTGGAGTTCACCGGCTTGGTCCTCTTCAACAACTACCGCCTCTCCCGCGCACTCGCGGGATCCGCCGACCGCAAGGGCTCGCGGCTGGAACACAGCTTCCGCGCCTGGGCGGAATCCGGGCTGTGCGAGGAAGCGCCTGGCCCTACGATCAGCACGACCTGACCAGGGTGGATCGAGACCCACCCGAGCACTGCCGTGCCACCGCCCGACGCACATGCCCCGTAAACCGGCGGCTGTCCAACCCCGATGCAGCGAGTGCGCTGGACCTGGCCCGCCACGCGATTGCCCGGGGGATTCCGGTGAGTGTTGAGATCCGGCTCTGCTCCGGCAAGCACAAACGCCACGGCATGGACGTGAAAGTCCTCACCGACCCGTTCGGCCGACTGCTGTGGGCCTCGGCGGCCCTGCCCGGATCCATCCATGACCTGGGCGGACAAGGCCTACCAAGGCGCTGGCCGACCCGTCCGAATCCCCTTCCGGGACCTCCGGCTCAAGCGCTGGCAGCGCCGATGCAACAGCAGCCACACCAAGATTCGCTGCCTCGGCGAGCAGGTCACGGCAGTCCTCAAGGGCTGGCGCCTGCTCCGGAAACTGCGCTGCAGCACCAACTGGATCACCGACATCGTCAAGGCCGTCATCGTTCTTCACCACGCATCAGCGTGAGGATGGAAGAGGCTTACTGTCTGTGATGCGCCGCAGGGTCGGCGGGCTCTGTAAGGGGCGCTGAACAGGAAGCCCGGCGGGCTCGTTGCGGCGGGCGCAAGGCGCTGACTTTCGTTCGGTTCTCCCCAGATTCTCCCCAGAGCTTGCCGACGCCCAAAAAGGGCTGGTCACAGGCTTGTCGGGGACAAGGTGAGGAGATCACCCGCATCTATTCTCCCCAGGGACTCCCCGGGGCTGCTTCTGAGTCGATCTGTGAGTGATGCGAGAGCAAAGTGCGAAGGAGTGCTGAGCGGGATGTGAGGAGCATAGAGCCAGTCCCGCCGCTTAAAAATTATGTACAAACTCACGCAAACCATCCCCATGAGGCAGATCGCAAGGGGGTATCGTAAGCTCCAGCCCAACTCAGGCATGTACTCGAAGTTCATGCCGTAGATCGTGCCGACCAGGGTGGGTGCGAACAGGATGGCGGCCCAGGAGGAGATCTTCTTGAAGTCGTCACCCTCACACCGCTGACCTGCGGAAATAGCCCGGAGGTGCCCTCTGTTCTGCGGCGATCCGCCTTTCTGGCTCTTTCGCCGCATTGCCTATTTGTGCGGCCGATCCTCCCCAGCCGCTCCCCAACGGGGCTTCATTCTCCCCAAATTCTCCCCAGCATAGGGCGCCTCCGAAGGCGGTTCGCAGCTGGTCAGGGGGATACGGGCCGTGGGGAGCGCTACGCAGCGTTCACGTACGCCGTCTGCTGCGGCTAGGGGTTGAGTATCGATTCGATGGGCTACCCCACATCTACTCCGTGCGCTCTGGCCAAGCCATCGAGTCCGTCGGCCCACCCCTGTCCGACTGCTCGGAGCTTCCACACCGGCCGATGCTCGGCGGACCTGTGCCGGTACAGCTCCGCGACGACCATCGCGCGGATGGCCGGGTCGGCGGGTGGCTGGAAGGTCCAGGAGGTAGTGGCGCATCTCATGGACAGTTCTGCATGGGTGAGGGAGCCGCATGTCAGTCCGGTGTCGACGTCCATGTTGATCGCGATCGTTATGCGCTGGACGTGCTCTGGCAGGGCTGCGAGGTGGATGGCGGCGCGCTCGACGGAGTGGGTGCCATCGTTCTGCTTGCCCAGGAGACGCGCGGCCCCCTGGGCAGCGGACGGCTGGTTGTAGAAGACGAAGTCCTCGTCGGAGGAGACCCGGCTCTGTGCGTCGGTGAGGAAGAGCGTGAGGTCGGCATCTGCGCCGGCGAAGCTGAACGCGACGGTCAGCCCTTCCCATGCCTCGTCGGGCAGGGTGAGGTTCTGCCCCGGTGTGAGCGACGTCGGGGCAGCGAGCACGGGCTGGCCCATGGCGGGCGGCTGCGCCACCGACGGGGTCTGGTTCCTCCACTCGGCGAACGTGTGGATCCGGTAGTGGTCCGGAGCCGACGCATCGTGAGTGGCCGGAGCGTTGGCGAGGAGGTCGCCATCCAGGCCAGCGAGCGTGGCGTCAACGGAGGTGGCGTCGTCCTGGGCATGGTCGAGCAGGCTTCGCAGGCCGGGCAGTCGACTGGTGTCCAGCGGCTTGATGGTGCTCGCAAGATTTCCGGAGGCGGTCGTGCCGACGGAGCAGGCGATGTCCTGGCCGATATCGAGGAACCGCAGCGCGTCCTCCGGCTGCCGCCAGGGGACCGACTCGATGGCCTGGCGGGTCCACCGGCCGTACGCCACGAACCCCAGCCGCTGGGTGTCCGGCATGCGCGTGATCACCGCGAGGTCGATCGCGGTGATCCCCGGCGCTACGGCGAAGCCCTCCTTGAGGGTGGCGACAACGTTGGATCCCATGGCCGTGAGCCACCACAGGACCCGGTCCCGCTTGGTCAGCGTCTTCAGCGTGGGGCGCCCGCTGGAGGTGACGCCAGGAGTCTGGTCGGGCAGTGAGTCGATGTCGTGCTGCCGCATCACCACGGACATCACGGAGCCGTCGACCCCGACAGCACAGCCGGCGGCGGGGTTGTCGGAGAAGGCGTAGTTGACCGTCTCGCACACGGTCGCCTCGTCGTTCGCGACGAGGGCCTGCCACCACTGCTGTGCCTCGGCGTTCAGCTCCCCGTGGACGCCGTGCAACCTCGCCTGCTCGGCAGCCAGGTACCCCGGAGCGTCGCGCTCGGCCCGCAGCTTCGCCTCCGCGCGCTCGGCACGGGCGAACACGCCGAGCCCCGCCAGGTGGAACGCCTTGGCCTCGGCCAGAGCCCAGGGCAGCCCGAGCTGCGGGGGCCCGGCTATCACCGGCGGGTGCACAGGGGAGAAGGACTGCAGGTGCACGCTGGTCATCTGCTGCCGCAGCTCCCGCAGGTGTGCGATGGCCGCATCCCGTTCCGCCTCCTGCTGGGCCCGCTCGGCCTGCCGGCGTACCCGTTCGAGTTGCGCGCTCGAAGGCCCGGCCGTCCGCGGACGCGAGCCGGAGCGGGTCGTCCGACTAGTACTGGTCCGGCGGCGCCCACCGCCGAGCGCGGTAGAGGCATAGAGGGGACCCATCCCCGACGAGAGCGTCGTCCGGCCGCCGCCCACGCTCACGCGTGCCATCCGCGGCCCGACGGACGTCCGTACGCCCCTGGTCGAGACACGCACACTCAGTCCCGGCACACCGACGCGGAAACCGAATCCCATGGAGCCTCCCCTGCTACTGCGAGGAGTCTGTCAGCACCCGGGCGCCACTGCGTCTGGATCGTTGCATTTCGCCAGCTATCGGGGGGCGCTCTCAGGAGGAGATCATCTCGTCGCTTCGAGATGGCCTGACAACTGTTGCTTGATCGATCCGGTCACCCTGGTCCGCCGTTCTGGACCGAAGGGCTCTGCCGAGTGCTGCTGCGAGAGCGAGTCCGGTTTCGCGAGCGGTCAGATAGGGGCGAACATCGTGGGCATGCGCGCCGTTGTTGACCGTCTGGTCCTGGATACGGGTTCCGAATGAAGGTGCAAGCTCTTTGATCAGACCCACGGCATCTCCGTGATCGGCGATGCTGACCCAAGATGAGGCCGTCCTCCTGCGAGTCCCAGCAGAGGAGGTAGTGCCGGTCCCGTTCCTCCACGGAGCCGTGGCCCGCTAAGACGTCATCTCATTTGGCGAGTCTGCGGTAGCAGATGAGGGTGCAGGCGATGCTGGTGAAGGCGAGGAAGTGTTCAGCCTTGCGTTCATAGCGGCGGTGGAGTCGGCGACAGCCGGCGAGCCAGGCCATCGTGCGTTCGATGGTCCAGCGATGGCGGCCCAGCCGCTGCGAGGACTCGACGCCCTTGCGGGCGATGCGATGCTTGATACCGCATCCTCGTAACCATCTCCGCAGGTGGGCATAGTCGTAACCCTTGTCCGCATGCAGCTTGCCGGGCTTACGGCGTCGGCGCCCGCGCCGCGACCGGATGGGCGGTATGCCACGGACGAGGGGCTCGAGAGCCTGGCTGTCGTGCAGGTTCGCGCCCGAGATTCCGACGGACAGGGGCAGACCGGTCCGCTCTGTGATCAAGTGGATCTTCGAGCCGTACTTGCCCCTGTCGACAGGATTCGGGCCTGTCAGGTCCCCCTTTTCAGGGCTCGCATGTTGACTGAGTCGATCGCGCAGCGGGACCAGTCCAGCTCGCCGCGGGCGCCGAGCTCGTCAAGCACCAGGCGGTGGAGCTTGGCCCACACCCTGGCCTTCGTCCACTCGGTGAACCGCCTGTGGGCCGTTGCCCCCGACGGCCCGAATGACGCCGTCGGCAACTGCTGCCATGTGCAGCCCGACGTGGCCACGAACACAATCGCGGCGAGCACTTCCCGGTCACCGTGCCGACGTCGGCCGCCGCCCTGCGGCCGCGACGGCGCCTCCGGCACCACCCGCTGGAACAACACCCACAACTCATCCGGCACCAGCCGCTCAACAATCCCCGCCACGACCGACAGCCTACCCAAGTCGCCAAATGAGATGGCTTCTAAGCACACGACTACGACGTCGGCGGCCGTCAGATCGGCATCGGACGACCAATGGGTCAGCTTCCGGCTGTGCTCGGGCGCCGCCCGCATGCGCTACGGGCTCCCAGGTGATGGTCGTTTGGCCGCGTCGGCGTTGACATCGACGTCGATCAGTCGGGGTACCTGGTTGGGGCGGATGCGGCGGTGGATTTGGTGGAAGTGGTCCCGGGGTGACCTCGTCGGTTGCGTACGCCTCGGTCTGGTGCAGCACGCCCGAGTCGTAGCCGGTGGCGTGAGCGCCTCGGACGGTCTCGAAGGTTCGGGTGACGGCGGCGCGCAGGGGGAGGGAGCGAACACCCAGCAGCCGGTCCATCAACACCGACCGCTGTCAGCACCACCGCCCCAGCGGTTGGCGGGAATGAATTGGTGGCAACAGGCACGCCCGAAGCCAAGCGGTGACAGGATGCATATTCGGGCTGGGGCGCACCATCTGAAGGTGCTGAGCAAGGAGTAGTGCGTGGGGGAACGGACAATCAACGAGCGCTTTCTTCTGCTCCCCGAGGATCCGCGCCCCGGCGGCCTGTCCGAGGTACGCAAGGCGGTGGACCTCAGCAGGTCTTCGGGCGACTATGCGGCGGTCAAGCTACTCAAGCAGAGGGATGACGAGGTGATCCAGGTCTTCCTCGAGCGCGAGACCAAGTCACTCAAGTCGCTTCAGCACCCACACATCGTGCGCATGCTTGACTCGGGCTTCGACGCGGAGCTTGGCCGCTATTTCATCGCCTTGGAGTGGGTGGAGCACAGCCTCAAGGACGAGATGGCACAGGGGCGCCCGATCGGTTGGCAGGCCTTCTTCGCCCGGATCGGCAGGCCCCTTGTCGCCGCCCTGTCGCACGCGCACGCACACGAGATCGAGCATCGTGATCTGAAACCCGGAAACGTGCTGCTCACGGCGGACGGCACACCGAAGCTAGCCGACTTCGGCATCGCGAAGATCCGCTCGAAGGCGGTTGACCCGACGGACGAGACCGTGGCGGAGTTCCGCTCCAGCCTGTACTCGCCACCTGAGCAGGAAGACACGATCCCCTACGTGCGGGATGTCTACAGCTACGGGGTGCTGGCCCTCCAGGTCCTGTCCGGTGGCAAGGCCCGCGACTACGCGGACCTGTCCGAGGTGCTGGCCGACCTCGACTTGGACGGTGACGTGCGTACCGTTCTGCAGTCCTGCGTCGACTTCGACCCCAAGAAGCGCCCTGCGAACGCCGCCGTGCTTGAGCAACGGCTACTCGACGCCGAGCAGGCGCAGGACAATCGTCACGCGCGCCGTACCAATGCGGGCTGGCTCAAGCTGACCCGTAAGGCCGCGGAGGCGCTTTGCGCGGTTTCCCCGGGCGCAGAGATCCCCTGGGACCGAGCCAAGCAGATCGTGCTGGACGACCTGTCACGGATCGTCCATGTGGACTACGGATACATTCCGAAGACCGGCGAGAGCGACAGGACCACCCTGAGAATCTTCGGGCGTTCCTGGTTCCTGCGCCTCGTCCAGGACGAGACCTACAGCGAGCGCAGCGTCATCGTCTCGGCGGATGCCCGATCCGAGGAATGGATGTCCAAGCGGCGGGAACGGTCAATGCAACTAGGGCCAGTGCTGACCTGGACCTTCGATGACCCTGGCGAGGACCCTGCATACGACGGCATGACTCTCCTGCTCGACAGTCTGGATAACCACCTGGCCGCGCGGGAGGAAGCCGCCAAGGCGCGGGAGGACCACCAGCTGGGCGACCTTTTCGAAGGCTGGCGCCGCCTCCTCGATGCCCGGGAGGAACTGGCGGCCGGCGGGCGGCAGAACCTCGACTATGAACGGGTCACCGGCAACGGTCGCACCCGCGTCTTCCACCTGGCACTGCCCACCGAAGCCAACCTGGTGGGGGAGGAATGGTCGGTTGCGGACTACCCCTACAGTCGCCCGGTTGAGCGTGGCGAGGTTACCGCCCAGACCGACGACACCCTGACGGTTCGCTTCAACCGTCCCAGCGCGATCCTTCCCCGGCACGGGGTGTTGCTGCCCTTCTTGGGCCCCAGTCAGACTGCGCTGAACCGCCAGCGTGACGCCCTGTCCAGTGTCGCCGCCGGACAGACCGCCAACCGCACGCTACGTCAGATCATTGACAACCCTGGCGACATCACTGTGCGCGAGCCAGTAGAGATCACCACCTGGTTCCGTAACGACCTGGATAGGAGCAAGCGCGCGGTTGTTGCCCACGCCTTGGGTAGCCAGGACCTGCTCCTGGTCGAAGGGCCACCGGGCACTGGGAAGACCACCGTCATCGCCGAGATCGTCGAACAGACCCTCAAGCGCAACGCCCACGCCCGTATCCTCATCGTCAGCCAGACTCACATCGCAATCGACAACGCCCTGCTGCGTCTTCAGCAGGCCGGCATCAACGGGATTGTGCGCCTGGGAAAGCCCGACGACCCGAAGGTCGCAGCCGCTGTGCAGCCTCTCCTGCTCGACAAGCAGGTCAAACGCTGGACCCAGCAAGTCCGTACTCGTGCCGAGCGCTACCTTGAGACGATCGCCGCCGACAAGGGGTTCGAAGGGCGCCATCTGAAGGCAGCCCTTCTGCTAGAAGAGCTTGCCGTGCTCGCCGCCACCCTCGAGCACGTGGCCCGCAGGCTTAGCGACCTCACCAGCCAGCCGGCCCCTGAACGCACCACGTCTGCTCGGGAACTCGGTGAGGAGGCCGTCACTCTCCGGGACCGGCGCGATCACCTCCTCCAGCAGCGCACTGAGCTTTACAACCAGGCCCAGCGCATGCTCACGGGCGAACTGACCCTGCGTGAGGACCTCACACCCGCCGACGCACGCGACGCCGTCGAGGTGCTGCTCGGCAGTGGAGGAGTAGGACGCGACCTGATGAGGCTGCTGAGTCTGCAAGGTGAATGGCTGCAGCGAATCGGGACGGACCAGAACCTGATCAGCACATTCCTGCGCACGCAGCAGGTCGTCGGTGGCACTGCACTGGGCTTCCTGGGCCACCCTGCGGCTCGGGACATCGAGTTCGACCTATGCATCTTTGATGAAGCAAGCAAGGCCACCGCGACCGAAGCCCTTGTTCCGCTCGCGCGCGCTCACCGATGGGTGCTGGTTGGCGACACCAAACAACTCCCGCCGGTCGATGAAGATTTGCTGCGCGAACAGAAGATCATGGCGGACCATCAGCTGATCCCCGAGCTGGTCACGACGACCCTGTTCGACTACCTGGTTCGTCGTACCGAGCCGCCGGTCAGGCACCTCCTGCGGGAGCAGTATCGGATGACCCCAGCTATCGGCAAAATGATCTCGACCTGTTTCTACAACGAGGAGTTGCTCTCCCTCAACGATCATGTGCTGCCCGGATACGACGTGATCGGCAAACCCGTTCTCTGGCTCGACACCACCAAACGGCCCGACCGGCGCGAGTCCGACCGCACGTCCACCGAGACGAGTATCTCCAATCGCATAGAAGCCCAGCTCGCCGTCCGTCGGCTCGAGGTAATCGACCAAGCCATCGACAAGAACGTCATCAAGCCGCCTGACGGACGTACCCTCGACGTGCTGGTCATCGCCCCGTACGGACGCCAGGTCGAAGAACTATCTCGACGCCTGGCCTCAGTCAAGCTCAAGCACCTCGACTACGAAGTCTTGTCCGTCGACGCCGTTCAGGGGCGCGAATGTGACCTCGCCGTCTTCTGCGTTACACGCAGCAACGACCGCTCTCAGTTCGGATTCTTGGGCGAGCCCTACTGGCGGCGCATCAACGTCGCGCTCTCCCGTGCGCGCTTCGGCCTCACCGTCATTGGCGACGCTGCATTCTGCCGTAGCAAGCCTGGAGCCCTGCGCGACGTCCTGGAATACCTGCACGACCACCCCGAGGAGTGCGAGATCCGCGATGCCTGACTTTAGCGCCGACAGCCTCCTCGCTCTCCGGTACCACCAGGCCCGACCCGGCCTCGAGCTCGTCGCCATCGTTGATGCCGGTCTGCCCGTCACTCTGCTGACCGCAGACGTCCTCGCCCAGGAACGCAAGGACTTGCCCCTCCTCGACGAGTTCCTACTCCGCTTGGTAGACAATGGTGTTAGCAGCGAGAAGGCCATTACCGGCCTGCTGGGACTGCCCGAACGCATGGTCACCCAGACCCTCGCCCAGCACTTCTCCCAGGATTACCTCGCCTACGGTCGCCCCACCTCCGGAACGGAATCCGCAGTCAGACCCCTGCTACTGACCCGGCGCGGCGAGCAAGCCGCCCGTGACCATGCGGCGATCACTCCCACACGTGTCAACCAGCCCATCGTCTACGACCAGCTGTTGCGCAAGGCCCGCCCATACGAACGCAACATCCTCCGTCCCCGCGGCCAGGCTGAAGAAGAAGGCGTGCTCCTTCTCCCCGCTGCCCACCATGGCCCGATCGAGACGGGTGACATCTCCGCCGACGACATCAACACCCTTCTGCGTGAGAGCGGGAACACTCGGCGCGACGTCCTGCTCATCAAGAACCTCACCCAGGACAAGGCGCGACGGGTGATGCCGGCCAAGATCCTCGTCTACGCCGACGCTGACCGCACCGACATCCAGATCGGCATCGTGGTCGACGGAGAACTGAGCCACCCCCACGAACTCGCCCTCATCGCACAGGGCGGCGCAAAGGCCCTCGGCATCACCGTCGAGCCAGCTCCCGAACGTCCGGTCCTGGAACCGGAACTGGAGCAGGCCCGTACTACCCTGCCCGACATTACCCAGCACCGCTCCGAACAGGCAGCCGCTCACCTTGCAGCACCAGGGCTCGTTCCGCGGCCGCCGGACTCTGCCGAGCAAGCGGCCCCTACTCACGAAATCCGGGCGATCGGTGTCTTTGAGCACCCCGACCTCCTCGACCAGGCGCTCACCCAGGCTCGGAACCGGCTACTCATCATCTCCCCATGGATCAAAAAGGCGATCATTACTACCGAGTTCCTTAGCAAACTCGAGACCCGCCTGCAGCGCGGCGTCACCGTCCACATCGCGTACGGCTACGAAGACAACGACAGTAAGTCCGACCCGCTCGCCATCCGACGTCTGGAGAACCTCGCTGGCCGCTACAAGGGAAAGTTCGTCTTCAGCCGTCTCAAAAGCACCCACGCCAAAGTCCTCGTCTTCGACGACACATGGGTTACCACTAGTTTCAACTGGCTTTCGTTCAAGGGTGATCGCGACCGAACCTATCGTATGGAGGAGGGGACCCTGGTCCACGACAAACAGGTCACCGATCCCCACTACAGCCGCTATCTCGAACTGATCGAGCAACAGCGTAAGTAGCCCAGCGGGCGACAGCACCACCGTCCACAACCTGCCACGACCAGACCATGCATTCAAAGAAGGGCAGCCCAGCGCACTGGTCCAGGCCGACCTCACCTGATGCATTCCTTTGCTGTTGACCAGCCGCATCGGAGCACCACCGTCGCCGAGGTCGAGAATCCGATCGGCGAAGCCCAATGCGTGCAGGGCACGCCGCAAGGCGAGCTCCGGCGCCGTGTCTCGGCTGCGCTGGGCCACCATCACCTTCCGCGCACTGGCGTCTCGCGGTGCCGGCACGCCAATGCGCCTCTCTTGGATCCCCACCTCCAGACGACTGCTGAGCGATCGATTCGGTCACTAGCCGTCGTCCGGCGCCGTAGGTGGTCCGTCACGAACAGACCTACCTGGCCGTCCCGACGGCAGTGCGGCGCATGGCCTGATCTGAGGAGCTTTGGCGCGCGACCCAAGATCCCCTGTCGAGAAGCACGACGGGCCACCGATGGGCTACGACAAGCCGTTCTCGGCCGCTATCACGAGCAGGCGCCAGCCCTCGCGTCCGAGCAGCGAGCTGAGTCGGACCGTCACGATTACTTTCGGCCAACATCACTTGATGGGCGGTGCCGCCCGAGACATCGGCGTACAACTCGTGAGTCCGATGTGCACCGGTGTGGGTGTGATGGGAAGGCGACACGTGCTGTCCGATGAAGTCTGGCGTGACCTGCGCAGTCAAGGCGTAACCAGGATGTTTCCGGAGCGCAGCGTGATGCTGCGGCAAGGTTCGCCCGGGACACACCTCCTGGCCCTCACCTCCGGGTTAGCCAAAGTGGTGTGCCGAGAGCCCAACGGTGACAAGACCTGGCTCGCGTTCCGAGGGCCGGGGGACCTCCTTGGCGAGGTCTCGGTCTTCAATGGAACTTCACGCACGGCAGACGTTGTCGCCTTAACGCCCTGTGTTGCGGTCGTCCTGGACGCCGAGCGCTTCGTGCGGTTTGTCGAGGAACGCGGACTGGTCATCCATCTGATGCGCCAGGCACTCGCCAGGATGCGTGAGTCAGACCTCCACCGAGGTGAACTGCAGACCATGCCCCTGGTCGTGCGACTGGCGCGCACGCTGCTGAGGCTGGCCGTGCTCACTGATCAGATGCCCGGGAGCAACCCCGTCCGGCTAACGGGGCTGAACCAGGAAGAGGTCGCGCAGGCGATCGGCGTGACACGCAATGCGGTCATCAGCGGGTTGGGGCAGCTGCGGGCCGCCGGGTTGGTCGAAACAGCGCGGCGGGTGATCGTTATCAGGGACGTGGAAGTCCTGAAGCGCTGGGCGGCGGCCGACTGAGGGCGGCGGTCTGTGACCTGGGACACGCCCCGTGCGCCCAGTGCTGTGCACTCGGTGGAGCGGCGCGGATGGAACCTCGGAGCAGCCCGAATAGGGCTACTTACTGGACCATCCGTGAGGAGATCCCGCATGCCCGTGCCCATGCCCGTCCCGTACGCGGAAAGCCGACCGCTTCCGCCCTACCGTGCCCTGTTCGCCGTTGACGCGAAGGACTTCACCGGCCTTCCGGCCGCTCAACACGGTCCGGTCAGCCAGCTCATTCCGCAGCTGGTGGACCAGGCGCTGGAGCGGGCTGGCCTGCACCAGTTGCGTGATGCCCAGCGATTTCCCGACAATACGGGGGACGGCGTCGTCTTCGGGTTCGATCCGGCGCACCTGCCCTTCGTGCTCTGGCCGTTCCTGGGCGTTCTGGACGACGTGCTCGGTTCGTACAACCGCCAGGCCGTCGGTCCGCGGATCAGGCTCCGGGTCAGCGTCCACGTCGGTCCGCTGCCCGACGGGGGCGAGCCCGGGGACGGAAACGGCACGGCCCGCAACGACATGCACAGGCTACTGGATTCGCGCCCGGTCAAGGCGATCCTCGCCGCGGCGAGCGAGGAGGTGACCCACCTCGCCGCAATCATCTCGGAACGGGTCTACGAAGACGTCGTGCTGGGCGCCTACACGGGGCTCCATCCCGACCGGTGTGTCGAAGTGGCGGCCACCGTCGACGGCAAGAACTTCTCGCAGCGGGCGTGGCTGTACGTTCCTTCGCCTTCCGGGAATCTCGTACGGGCGGGCATCCAGCCGCGTGAGGAACCCGTGGGCGCGGTGCCGACGGCCCCCGACGTGGCATCGGACAAGGGCTCCGGCACGGAGTACAGCGGAAACTCCCAGCACGTCGGGGAAGGCGCCGCAGTGATGGGCAACGTCGGTCGTGACTTCACCTATACGGCGCCCGCGACCACGTACCGCGGAACCAACCAGCACTGGGGCAGCGGAGACAACGTTGCGGGTGACAAGCGGGCCGGCGACGGGGACCGCCCGTGAACGCCGGACCCGGACCGACCGCTGAGCCGGATATCCAGCCGGACGCTGACCAGCCCGATCCGTCGGTTGGCCGGGAGGCCGGTCAGCACAGCTCCCTCCGTGAAGGTCGCCAACGGGTCGACAGCGGGGTCGCTTTGATGGGCAACGTTGGAGGCGACTTCACGTACCTGAACATCAGTGCGTGGAACGACGAAGCCACCGAGCGAATCCTCAAACCACGCCTGCGCGAGGGCCCTTACCCGGTGGAAGAGGTGCGCGACCGACTGTACGGATTCGTCGAACCGCCGTCGTACGCGCGCTGCCGGAAGGCACTGGACAGCCGGATCGTGCTGCTCAGGGCGAGGGCCGGAACGGGCGCCGGTACGACGGCCTTCGCTCTTCTCGCCGAAAGGCACGGCGAGGGCGGTGTCACGGGTCTGGACGCGATGGCGGATCTGTCCGCGTGGCGGCCGAAGGCAGGCCGTGGGTACCTCCTGCAGGGGTTGCCGGCGGCATCCGCCCGATCTCTCGACGGCGTGCGGCTGGCGGGGCTGGCCGAGGCCTTGCACGGCGCCGGGGCGCACCTGGTAGTCACCATGGCGCAGGACGCCCGGCTGCCGTCAGACACCAGCCGGTGGGAAGAGGTGCATGCCGCGCCCGGACCTCATGAGGTCGCGGAGAGGCGATTACGGCTCGTGGCCGCTGAAGGGAAGCTCAACAGCTCACAACTGGACGCCGCACTGGGGCACCTGGCCTCCCCTGACTTCACCGACTACCTATCGACGCATCCGCTGCCCGGCGACGCAGTCGACCTATCGGACGGGTTGCGGCAGTGTGCGGAGACGTCGGCACCGATCGGGTCCGTGCTTGAGGAACTCCTGACCGGCACCGAGGCCGCCGCCCGTTCAGCGCTCGCCAAGGCCCGGCACAGTGCCGCCGAGGTCTCCTTGATGGCGGCCGTCGCTCTGCTCCCGGGACAGGACCGCACTGTGATCGAGCAGTTCGTCACAGCAATGCGCCCCCTGCTCGGTGCGCGTGCTGCCAAGACGGGGCAGAGAGAGGTTCCGGAGGATCAGTCGCCGGATGTCCTCGGCCCCTCGTTCGAGGAACGGCTCGAAGCCATCGGCGCACGCGCGCTGGCACCTCGTAGTTCTCCAGCCGACCGGTACCGCTACCCCGTGCAGCCGATCGTCTTCTCCGGCAGGCACCGCTCCGCGACACTCCTGCGACACCTGTGGCTGGACTTCGAAGGCATGCCAGAAGCGCTATGGGGAGCGCTGGAGCAGTTGCGCTATCAGCCGGGCCTGGATCTGGCCGCCGGAGAGGCGATCGGCCGGGTGCTCGCACATGCCACCGGCCCCGGCGCGCTGAATCAGCTGCACCGCTTCGCCTCCTCGGGCGACCGCTGGCGTCGACGTCTGGTCGCAGTCGCACTGGGAGAGATCGTCCAGCACCCTCTGGTGTCCGGTGCGGTCAAGGAACAGATGCGCCGGTGGAGCCGGTCATCTGCCGTACTCCGCTGCACGGTCGCCGAGACATGTGGTGGTAGCTACGGTCTTGCTCGGCCGACCGCGGCCCTCAAACTCCTGGACACCGTCCTCGACGGCTCCTCCCCGGAGTTGGACGCGAAACTGCGTTCCGCCGTCTCCTTCGCGTTGGGCGCGCTCCTCACCGAGGAGGCGAACCACGTCGAGGTCCTGGAGACGGTGACGAGGTGGCTGGAGGCCGGCCGGGGAACACCCCGTCACTCGCTGGCGGTGCACGTGATCGACTCCATGTCGCTCTCGACGTTCCCCCAGCCGGGCACACCGGGTGCCGTCCGTATGAGTCTGGCCAGGACTCTGGAGCGCCACCCCGAGCAGGGCTTCGCACTCGTCGTGCTGGGTCTTGATGACCCGGCCACGTACGAAGCGGTGGCCCAAGGACTTGGGCGGATCGAAGCCGACCCCGACATGTTCCAGAGGACGGCCTTCGACCACTTGGTGAGCGAGCTCTCCCGTACCGCTCGCCAGCAGCGGGGAGTCATCCGGTTCCTACTGGGGCGCCACCGAGATCACACGAACGCATCGCGAAGGAGGAGTGCGTCATGAGCAGGCCCCTGTTCACGTCAGTCAAGTCTTCACCCGTTCGGCAGCTGTTGCGGCAACGGTTCGGATCGTCTTCAGGGCGCGCGCTCGTCTTCCTCTCGGATCAGGAAGGGGACTGCCTCGAGCCACCCCGAGGCGGAGACATCTGGGGATACCCCCGACCATCGATCGGGGCAGCCTTCCGCCGGGAGTTCGACTCGATCGGGTGGGTCTCGCTGGCGGAACGTCGGACCGTGATGGAGGTGTCACGCCGGGGCTCCGTGGCATCAACGCCTTCGCGAGCGCGCTACGAAGTCGCCTGGAACGTCAGCAACCCAGTGCTCGCCGCGCGGAGCGGCCTCACTGTGTATCCCGCGACCCGGCTCAGCTAACAGACCAAACCAGGAAAATCCCGATTTAGAGGGGCTTGTGAATCACTATGAAACACACCCAAGAG
>NZ_JBHYVA010000058.1:0-21450 GCF_042750055.1 Streptomyces sp. NPDC059456 | reverse complement strand
CCGGGATCCGGCGTCGCGGAGCAGCGCCTTCGTCTCGATCACGGCGTCCCGCGGCGGAGCCAGCAGCGCCGTCGTGAGGTCCTGCACCGCCGCATCGAGTTCGCCGGCCGGGACGACCAGGTTGGCCAGCCCGATCCGCTCCGCCTCCTCGGCATGCACGAAGCGGCCCGTCGCGCAGATCTCCAGCGCGCGGGCATAGCCGACGAGCGAGGTCAGCGGCTGGGTGCCGGCGAGGTCCGGCACGAGGCCCAGGCTGGTCTCGCGCATGGCGAACTGCACGTCGTCCGCGACCACGCGCAGGTCGCACGCCAGCGCCAGCTGGAAGCCGGCGCCGATCGCATGCCCCTGCACGGCGGCGATGGACACGATGTCGTTGCGTCGCCACCAGGTGAAGGCCTCCTGGTACTCGGCGATGGTGGAGTCGAGCAGTTCGTCCGAACCGCGCGCCAGATCGAGGAAGGACGGCTCACCCTCGAAACCCTCGGGGGTGAACGCCTGCCGGTCGAGTCCGGCGGAGAAGGACTGGCCCTCACCGCGCAGCACCACGACCCGGACGGTGCCCGGCAGCGACCTTCCGGCCTCCGTCAACGCCCGCCAGAGCGCGGGGGACTGAGCGTTTCGCTTGGCCGGATTGGTCAGTGTCACCGTGGCGACCGAGTCGTCCACCGTGAGCCGTACGCCGTCCTTGTCGAGCAGAGCCATCTGTGTGCCTCCGGTGTGCAGTCGGCCGCCTCCCGGCCTAAGTGACTGCACAGTAACCACCCAGTCGACCGGACGGTCGACCGGGGGTCACCGAAGGAACCGCGGTGTGGGCAGACGTGCGCGTTGCACCCCGGCCCCGGGCCTGTCGGCCCGGGGGTACCCCCAGCGGTGGCGGGGGGAGATCCGGGTCAGGCCGTAGCCGCCTTCTTGCCGCGCGTCGCGCCACCGCGACCACGCAGCACGACTCCGGACTCACTCAGCATCCGGTGGACGAATCCGTAGGACCGGCCGGTTTCCTCGGCCAGCGCACGGATACTCGCACCGGAGTCGTACTTCTTCTTCAGGTCTGCCGCGAGCTTGTCGCGCGCGGCGCCGGTTACCCGGCTGCCCTTCTTCAGAGTCTCGGCCACCCGTGCCTCCTCATGGGAAGTGCGCTCTGGACTTCTCATGATCACCCCTCCCCGGCTTCCTGGCCACCCATTCAGCAAGGTCGGTACGACGGCATTTCTCCGGCGATGGACGCACGAGCAGAACGGAATCTCCCCTTCCGTTGCATGACGTCCGTCACACTTCTCCACCCTCACCAGGAATCTCCAGGTCAGGGGCCGGTCGCAGAAAAAAGACGGCCCCGGCGCCGCGCCCGGGCGGGCACGGCCGGGGCCGTCGTACAGAGCGCAGAGGTACGAGACCGTCTCACTCAGATGATGGATCACGCCTGAGCCGAATGATCCATAAGGAACTGGATCAACCTGCCGGGCGGTCGCGGGGCACTGCCGGCGGACGTCAGGCGAGGGCGACGAGGTCCCGGTAGTCCGGGCCCCACAGGTCCTCGACGCCGTCCGGGAGCAGGATGATCCGCTCCGGTTCCAGCGCCTCGACCGCGCCCTCGTCGTGCGTGACGAGGATGACCGCGCCCTTGTACGTGCGCAGCGCGCCGAGGATCTCCTCGCGGCTGGCCGGGTCCAGGTTGTTCGTGGGCTCGTCGAGGAGCAGCACGTTCGCCGAGGAGACGACCAGCGTGGCCAGGGCCAGACGGGTCTTCTCGCCGCCGGACAGGACACCGGCCGGCTTGTCCACGTCGTCGCCGGAGAAGAGGAACGAGCCGAGCGTCTTGCGTACGGCGACCAGGTCCAGGTCGGGCGCCGCGGAGCGCATGTTCTCCAGGACCGTGCGGTCGGGGTCGAGCGTCTCGTGCTCCTGGGCGTAGTAGCCGAGCTTGAGGCCGTGACCCGGGGTGACCTCGCCGGTGTCCGGCTGCTCGGCGCCCGCGAGCAGCCGCAGCAGCGTGGTCTTGCCGGCGCCGTTGAGGCCGAGGATGACGACGCGGGAGCCCTTGTCGATGGCCAGGTCGACGTCGGTGAAGATCTCCAGGGAGCCGTACGACTTCGACAGGCCCTCGGCGGTCAGCGGGGTCTTCCCGCAGGGCGCCGGGTCCGGGAAGCGCAGCTTGGCGACCTTGTCGGAGACGCGGACGGCGTCCAGGCCGGCGAGCAGGCGGTCGGCGCGCTTGGCCATGTTCTGGGCGGCGACGGTCTTGGTCGCCTTGGCGCGCATCTTGTCGGCCTGCGAGTTCAGGGCCGCGGCCTTCTTCTCGGCGTTCTGCCGCTCGCGCTTGCGGCGCTTCTCGTCGGCCTCGCGCTGCTGCTGGTAGAGCTTCCAGCCCATGTTGTAGATGTCGATGACCGAGCGGTTGGCGTCCAGGTAGAAGACCTTGTTGACGACGGTCTCGACCAGGTCGACGTCATGGGAGATCACGACGAAGCCGCCGCGGTAGTTCTTCAGGTAGTCGCGCAGCCAGACGATCGAGTCGGCGTCGAGGTGGTTGGTGGGCTCGTCGAGGAGCAGGGTGTCGGCGTCCGAGAAGAGGATCCGGGCGAGCTCGACGCGGCGGCGCTGACCGCCGGAGAGGGTGTGCAGCGGCTGGCCCAGGACCCGGTCGGGCAGGCTCAGGGCGGCCGAGATGGTCGCGGCCTCCGACTCGGCGGCGTACCCGCCCTTGGTCAGGAACTCGGTCTCCTGGCGCTCGTACTGCTTGAGCGCCTTCTCGCGGGTCGCGCCGGAGCCGGTGGCGATGCGCTCCTCGTTCATCCGCATCTTCTTGATCAGGACGTCGAGGCCGCGCGCGGACAGGATCCGGTCGCGGGCGAGCACGTCGAGATCGCCGGTGCGGGGGTCCTGCGGGAGGTAGCCGACCTCGCCCGAGCGGGCGATGGAGCCGCCGGCGGGCTGGCCCTCACCGGCGAGGCACTTGGTGAGGGTGGTCTTGCCCGCTCCGTTGCGGCCGACCAGGCCGATCCGGTCGCCCTTGGCGATGCGGAAGGAAGCGGACTCGATGAGGACGCGGGCGCCGGCGCGCAGCTCGATGCCGGTGGCGGTGATCACGGAAATACTCCAGGGCGGGGGGACGGCGGAAGGGGGGCAGGACGCGATGCTTCGACGCCGCTAATCCGCGAGGAGATTTGCCATGGGATTCATTCTACCGGGGGTGTGCAACTGGTTATGGGGGCGTTGACCGCCCGGTGGGCCCGGGCGCGTATCAGGATGGAGCGGGTGATACCGCGCCGCAGGGGCGGCCACGTGGAATCGAGGGCGATGCGGCATGCAGTTCGACGACGACGCCAATCTGGACACGTCCGAGGTCAAGGACGTGCGCGGCAGCCGCGTCCCGGGCGGGCGGGCGACGATCGGCGGCGGCATCGCGGGCCTCATCGCACTGGTCCTCGGGCTGCTCTTCGGGGTGGGCCCGGACCAGCTGGGGCTGTCCTCGGGGAACCCGGAGCCGGTGGCGACCTCCTCGTCCCTCAGCGAGGTGCAGCAGAGCTGTCGCACGGGGCGGGACGCGAACAGCAGGGAGGACTGCCGGCTGGTCGCGGTCGTCAACAGCACCCAGGACTTCTGGAGGGGCGAGTTCACCCGGCGCGGCGGCCGGTACGCGCCGGCGTCCACGGTCTTCTTCGCCGACCGCGTGAACACCGGCTGCGGGACCGCGACCAAGGCGGTCGGCCCCTTCTACTGCCCGGTCGACCGGCAGGTCTACCTGGACCTGGGGTTCTTCGAGGAGCTGCGGACGAAGTTCGGCGCGAGCGGCGGCCCGTTCGCCCAGGCCTACGTCGTCGCCCACGAATACGGGCACCACATCCAGAACCTGACCGGAACCCTGCAGAAGGCACAGGACGGCCGGCAGGGCGCGAACAGCAACGCGGTCAAGGTCGAGCTCCAGGCCGACTGCTACGCCGGGGTGTGGGCGCACCACGCGACGAGGACCCCGGACAGGTCCACGGGCCGGCCGCTGATCACCACCCTGACCGACCAGGACATCAGGGACGGCCTGGACGCGGCGGCGGCTGTCGGCGACGACCGGATCCAGGAGAGGTTCCAGGGCCGCGTGACCCCGGAGTCCTGGACGCACGGCTCGGCCCAGCAGCGCCAGCAGTGGTTCTACCAGGGCTACCGGACGGGCGACATGGCCCAGTGCAACACCTTCCGCTGACCGCCTGCGGCAGCCGCCCGGCCGCCCGCCCGTGGCCGCCTCGTGTGACCGCCTCCCGGCCGCTGTCGGCGCCTCCTGCCATGCTGTGGCGTGGGTCACGTCCACGACCACCAGAAGGAGTGATCGTCATGGCAGGCGTTCCGTCCATCTTTCCGACCCTGCTCTACGCCGACGCCAAGGCAGCGGTCCGGCAGCTGACGGAGGCGTTCGGATTCACCCAGGTCGCGGTGTACGAAAGTGACGACGGGGCCGTGATGCACGCCGAGCTGTCCTACGGGAACGGCGCGGTGATGCTCGGCAGCAAGGGCCGCGGCGGCGTGTTCGACAAGGTGATGGAGGGCGCCGGGCCGGTCGGGGTCTACGTCGTCGTCGACGACGTGGACGCGCACCACCGCCGGGCCGCCGAGCACGGGGTGGAGATCCTCATGGAGCCCACCGACCAGGACTACGGATCGCGCGACTACATGGCCCGCGACGCGGAGGGCAACGTCTGGAGCTTCGGGACGTACGCGCCGCAGGTCTGAGCCCGCGGCGCGCCGTCCCCCCGCGCCTGCGACCCCGGCGCCTACGCCCCGCCGGTGTGCACCTGGAACGCGGCCCGGCGGACCGCCTTGGCGAGGGCCGGGTCGGGGTGCGCGGCCGCCAGCGCGACCAGGACCTGGACGGTGCGCGGGTGGCCGACGGCGCGGACCTCGTCCAGCAGCCGCGGGACGGTGGTCCGGACGGCCGAGTCGAGGTGGCGCGCCAGCAGCTCCGCCTCCCCGTGGTCGGCGATGGCGGCCGCGGTGTCCACCCAGAGCCAGGTCGACTCCTCCGCGGTGAGCACGTCCTGGGCCTCGTCGGGGTCCACCCCGTCGTGCTCGGCGAGCCAGAGCAGGGCGTAGGGCCGCAGCGCGGGGTCGCGGACGGCGGCGCGCACCTCGGGTTCGGCCGGGCCGCCGACCACGCGCAGGGCTTCGAAGGCCAGGCCGCGCAGCAGGGCGTCCTCGCCGCGGGCCGCGTGCAGGAGCTCGCTGACGGCGTGCCCGACGGGCCGGGCGGCGAGCCAGGCCCGGTACTCGGCGCGGGCCGGTCCCGGGGTGAGCCGGGCGCAGCCGTGCAGCATCGCGGCGGCGGACTGCTCGATGTTGCCGGCCGGGCTCTGCGCGGCGACACAGATCTGTTCGAGCTTGACCCAGACGGCCCAGCTGCCGAGCGGGGTGAGGGTGGCCTGCGCGGGGCCGAGGGTGACGGCGTCGACGGCGGCGAGTCCGCCCAGCGCCCAGCGCAGCAGCCGGGCGAGCGGGACGGGCGCCGGATGGCCGGCGGCCTCGGGCTCGGCCGCCGGTGCGGGGGCCGCCTGCACCGCGACCGCCTGCGTGGCGGCGGCATGCGTGGCGGCCGCCTCCGTGGTGGCGGCCTCCGTGGTGGCGGCCTGCGTGGTGGCCGCCCGGGCCCTGACCTCCTGGGTGGCGGCCCGGGCCGTGGCCGACGTCCCGTCAGCCGGCGAAGTCTCGCGCGCCGGGGCGTCGTAGGGGACCTCGCACCGCTCGTCGCGCAGTTCGGTGACCCGCTGGCCGAGCAGGTCCAGCAGGTCCGGAACGGTCACGGGACCGGCGGACAGCTGGAGCAGGGAGAGCAGTTGGGGCATCGCCTCGACCACCTCGGCGACGACCGCGGGGGCGATGTCGGCGGGCGCCGGGTGGACCAGGGACCAGGCGTCGAACAGTGCCACCCAGCCGCGCAGTACGGCGGTGTCGTCGCGGTCCCAGGCCCGCAGCCGCCAGCCGGGCCGGGCTTGGCCGCCGTGCACCTCGACGAGGCCGGCGAGCCGGGCTCGGTCCCAGCCGACCCGGATCTGTCCGTGGGTCAGGTGCAGTGCGCCGGCGGCGCGTTCGACGTCGGCGGCGGGCAGCGCTCCCGCCGGGGCGGGGCGGCCTCCGTCACCGGCGCCGAGGTGGAGCTCGGCCCAGCGGGCGAGCCGTACGGCGTCGGCCAGCGAGGCCCGGGCCCGGCTGGCGAGTTCGGCCGTGGCCGGGGTTCCTGCCGGGGGCCGGGCAGCGGGACGCGCGCGTCGGTCGGTCACCGCCTTGCGGGCCGCGGCGACGGACCGCGGGGAGACGAGTCGGAGTCTGGAGTCGCGAGCCAACTGCTCATCAGGCTTTCGGGACGTCACGGAAGCAGTCTCGCCCGTCACCGGCCGAAAGCCCAAACGGAACCAGCCATTATCGGCGCCCGTCGGGGGGACATACGGGGAGAATGCCTCCTCCCCGTCCCGTCCGGCACACGGCCTTCACATAAGAGGGGTGAGGAACCGCCTCAGGCCTTCCTCGTATCCGGCCGGATCCGCGTTCCACATCGCCCCGTGCGGGGCGTCGTGGACGGTCCGCAGGGTGACCAGGTCGGGGCGGGCGGCGGCGAGCCGGCGCGAGGGCTCCCAGGGGGCCAGCGTGTCGTCCGGGCCGTGGAAGATCAGCACGGGGACGCGCAGCGCGCCCGGGTCCGTGCCCGGGGGCCGGTGGTCGGCGCCCAGCCCGGCGCGGCCCTCGGCGGCCCGGACCGCGAACGGCACCAGTGCGGCGGGGGTGCGGCGCGCGGCGACGAGTGCGCGCAGGGTGGTGTGCCAGTCGAGCACCGGCGAGTCCAGCACGAGTCCGGAGATCCGGTCGGCGAGGGCCGAGCGCTCGGCGGCGTGCAGGGCCATGGCGGCGCCGGTGGACCAGCCGTGCAGGACGACCCGGCGGGCGCCGTAGCGCAGGGCGTAGCGGATGGCGGCGTCCACGTCCCGCCATTCCGATTCGCCGAGGTGGCCGAGACCGTCCGGCGAGGCGGGGGCCCCGAGGTCGCCCCGGTAGGCGAGGTCGAGGACGGGCATCCGCTGGCCGTGCAGGAAGGGCATGACCACCATCGGGTGCTCGCGGGTGGCGCCGAGCCCGTGCACCGCGATCACCCAGGTGTCGCGGGCGCCGGGCACGAACCAGGCGGGCAGTGCGCCGAGCTCGCCGGGGACGTCGACGTCGGCGTGGTCGAGCCCGAGGGCGGTGCGCGGGTTGCCCGCGTGGACCTGGGGGGTGAGGGTGACGCGGGCGCCGGGTTCGAGGCTTCCGTGGGTGACGGCGAGCAGCCGGCGCACGACGGTGTCCGGGCCCTGGGCGGCGCCGTCGAGGACGGGCCCGACCACGGCGTGCACCCCGGGGGCGGTGAGCCCGTACGTGCCGGGGAGCAGGGAGGCCAGCGAGCGGGTCAGCGTGACGCGGCCGGAGCCGGCGGCGTGGACGCTGAGCCGCGGTCCGCCGGGCAGGGGGCGGCCGGGGTCGTGCCGCTGGGCGGCGTCGGCCGCGTACCGGCCGGCCGCGACCGCGGCCGCACCGGCCCCGACGAGGGTGGTCGCGACGGCCGCGGCCGTCGCTGTGGCGGTACGCACCGCTCCAGTGTCGGGGCGCGAGCGCGAACGGGCCACCGGAGGAGCGGAATGCTCCGGTTGAGGCCGGGCGGCGCCGGGCAGGGATCGCGAAGAGCCTCTCGCAGATGCGGCCGGCGAAGTGATCTGGATCACTTCCAGGGCCCCTCGGGGGCGGGCCCGGGGGCTTCCGCACCCCCGCGGAGCCGTTCGTTCACCCCTCTTTGACGTGCATTAATCGGGATATCAGCCAAAAAAACCGGACGAAGGTCCCGATGGCACGACGGGCCAGTACACCGCTCCGCCCGAGTCAGTTCATCTTCCGTTCACTCAGGTTGCCTACGGTCGCCGAGCCACTGACGCCAAACAGAAGCCTGGGTAAATGGAGCACATAACGCTTCTCCTCGGGATCGTGATCATCACCGCTCTCGTGTTCGACTTCACGAACGGTTTCCACGACACAGCCAACGCGATGGCCACCACCATCTCGACCGGCGCCCTCAAGCCCAAGACGGCGGTGGCCATGTCCGCCGTGCTCAACCTCGTCGGCGCGTTCATGTCCGTGGAGGTCGCCAAGACGATCTCCAAGGGTCTGATCAACGAGGAGGGCATCCAGCCGGAAGTGATCTTCGCCGCGCTGGTCGGAGCGATCCTCTGGAACCTCGTCACCTGGCTGGTCGGACTCCCCTCCAGCTCCTCCCACGCCCTGATGGGCGGCCTGATCGGCGCCGCGGTCGCCTCCGCCGGCATCGGCGCGGTCAACGGCAGCGTCGTCGTCACGAAGGTGCTGATCCCCGCGGTCGCCGCCCCGATCGTGGCCGGTGTGGCCGCGATGCTGGCCTCGAAGGTCACGTACAAGCTCGGTGGCAAGGTCGGCGGCAAGACCGCCACCAAGGGCTACCGCGCCGGGCAGATCGCCTCGGCCGGTCTCGTCTCCCTCGCGCACGGCACCAACGACGCGCAGAAGACGATGGGCATCATCACCCTGGCCCTCGTCGCGGGCGGCGCCCTGGACTCCGGCGCGAACCCGCCGGTGTGGGTCATCGTCTCCGCGGGTCTGGCCATCGCGCTCGGCACCTCCCTGGGCGGCTGGCGCATCATCCGCACCATGGGCAGCGGCCTGACCGACCTCCAGCCGCAGCAGGGCTTCGCCGCCCAGACCTCGGCCGCGAGCGTCATCCTGGCCTCCTCCACCCTCGGCTTCTCCCTCTCCACCACCCACGCGTGCTCCGGCGCCGTCATGGGTGCGGGCCTGGGCCGCAAGGGCGGTGTGGTCCGCTGGTCCACCGCCACCCGCATGTTCATCGCGTGGGGCCTGACCCTGCCGGCCGCCGCCGTCGTCGCCTCCGGCGCCGAGCTGGTCATGCGCACCGGTGACATCGGCGTCGCCGCCGTCGCGCTCTTCCTGGTCGCCTCCTGCGTCGCCATCTGGCTCATCTCGCGCCGCCAGGTCGTCGACCACAGCAACGTCAACGAGGCGCAGGCCGCCGCGGCCGAGGAGCCGGGTGTCGTCACCACGGCCATGGCCGCCGTCACCGTCCCGCCGACCATGGCCGCCGAAGCCGCCGCCGGTACGACCGCAGCGGTCACCGACGAGGACCTGAAGGCCACCATCCCGGCCGCCGCCCCCGCGGCTCCGGCGGCCCCCGCCGCCGCGGTCTGACCCCGAGAACGACAGAGGATTCCGCAGTATGAAGATCGACTGGGCAGCACTCGGCTCCGTCTTCGGGGTCAGCCTCTCCGCCACCGTCGCGCTCGTGGCCCTGTTCACGATGGGCCTGGTGGGTCTCTCCAAGCACGAGGCCGCCACCGAGCAGGGCGGCAGCGCCACCCTGGCCCGCAGCGGTGCGTACGTCTGCTTCGCGGTCGTCGCGGCGGCCGTGGTGTACGGCTTCTACCTGATCGTCGCCTGACCGGTTCGGACACGGCGTACGAAAGCTCCCTCCGGGTTTCCCGGGGGGAGCTTTCCCGTGCCCGGGAGCCGTTGCCGCGGGCTGCCCCGCCGCAGGTCAACGGCGAGTTGACGGGCCTTCGCGGTGCGTGGTGGACTGCGCGAGCCAATACGGCGGCATGGAGAGGAAGTCCGGTGCGAATCCGGCGCGGTCCCGCCACTGTCACCGGGGAGCACGCGGCACGTGCGCCCCGGGAGCCAGGAACTCCCACCGCCGGACACGTCGAACCAGGGCGCGGACCCTGAGTGAGGACATACCTGCCACCATGCGTGCCGACCGCGTCTTCGCGTACGGCGCCACGGCGGGCCTGATCGGCGACCGGATCCTCGGTGATCCGCGCCGAGGGCACCCCGTGGCCGCCTTCGGACGAGCCGCCACCGCCGTCGAACGCGCCCTGTGGCGCGACGACCGCGCCCGGGGCCTCGTCCACACCCTCGTGTGCGCCGGGGGCGCGGCCGCCGTCGGCGCGCTGGGCGCCCGCGCCGTGCGCTCCCGGCCCGCGGCCGCCCGTATCGCCCTGACCGCGGTGGCCACCTGGGCCGTCGTCGGCGGAACCTCGCTGGGCCGGGAGGCACGCGCCATCGGCGGCGCGCTCGCCGCCGGGGACGCCGAGGTGGCCCGGGAGCGGCTGCCCCACCTGTGCGGGCGCGATCCGCAGGCCCTGGACGAACAGCAGATGGCCCGCGCCGTCGTGGAGTCGGTCGCCGAGAACACCTCCGACGCCGTGGTCGGGGCCCTGGTGTGGGGCGCCGCAGCCGGGGTACCCGGGCTGCTGGCGTTCCGCGCCGTGAACACCCTCGACGCGATGGTGGGCCACAAGTCCCCGCGCCACCTGCGCTACGGCTGGGCCTCCGCGCGGCTCGACGACCTCGCGGGCTGGCCGGGCGCCCGGCTGACGGCCCTGGCCGCCGTACTGGCCGGCCCCGACCGGCGGGGAGCCGTACGGGCCTGGCGTGCGGACGCCGCGAAGCACCCGAGCCCGAACGCCGGGCCCGTCGAGGCCTCGTTCGCCGGGGCGCTCGGCGTCCGGCTGGGAGGCACCCTGGCGTACGGGGGCCGGATCGAGCACCGGGCCGTGCTGAACGGCGGCGCGGGGCGGCCGGTGGAGGTGGCGGACATCGAACGGGCGGTACGGCTGTCACGTCAGGTGACGTGGCTGGCCCTGGGGGCGTGTGTGGCACTGCGCTGTGCGGTGACCCGTGGGACTGGGAGGGGACGCCGGTGAGCGGCGGAAAGCTGGGCGGGGGACTCCTCGTCGCCGGCACGACCTCGGACGCCGGCAAGAGCGTGGTCACGGCGGGGATCTGCCGCTGGCTGGCCCGGCAGGGCGTGAAGGTGGCGCCGTTCAAGGCGCAGAACATGTCGCTGAACTCGTTCGTGACGCGCGAGGGCGCCGAGATCGGGCGGGCGCAGGCGATGCAGGCGCAGGCGGCCCGCGTGGAGCCGACGGCGCTGATGAACCCGGTGCTGCTCAAGCCCGGCAGCGACCGGAGCAGCCAGGTGGTGCTGCTCGGCAAGCCGGTGGGCGAGATGAGTGCGCGCGGCTACCACGGGGGCAGGCAGGAACAGCTCCTCGGGATCGTCACGGACTGCCTGGAGCAGCTGCGGGGCACGTATGACGCCGTGATCTGCGAGGGGGCCGGCAGTCCGGCCGAGATCAACCTGCGCCGGACCGACATCGTGAACATGGGCATCGCGCGGGCCGCGCGGTTCCCGGTCGTCGTGGTCGGGGACATCGACCGGGGCGGCGTGTTCGCCTCGTTCTTCGGGACGACGGCGCTGCTGTCACCCGAGGACCAGTCCCTGATCGCCGGCTACATGGTCAACAAGTTCCGCGGCGACGTGTCGCTGTTGGAGCCGGGGATGGAGATGCTGCGTTCCCTCACCGGGCGGGCGACGTACGGCGTGCTGCCCTTCCGGCACGGGCTGGGCATCGACGAGGAGGACGGGCTGCGGGTCTCCCTGCGGGGCGCGGTGCGCGAGTCGGTCGTGGCCCCGCCGGTCGGCGAGGACGTGCTGCGGGTCGCGGTGTGCGCGGTGCCGCTGATGTCGAACTTCACGGACGTCGACGCGCTGGCCGCGGAGCCGGGCGTGGTGGTGCGCTTCGTGGACCGGGCCGAGGAACTGGCCGACGCGGACCTGGTCGTCGTACCGGGGACGCGCGGCACGGTGAGGGCGCTGGAGTGGCTGCGGGAGCGCGGGCTGGCCGACGCGCTGCTGCGGCGGGCCGCGGAGGGCCGCCCGGTGCTGGGTGTCTGTGGCGGCTTCCAGGCGCTCGGCGAGCACATCGAGGACGAGGTCGAGTCGAAGGCCGGCTCGGTGGCGGGGCTCGGGCTGCTGCCGGTGCGCGTGCGGTTCGCGGTGGAGAAGACCCTGGCGCGGCCGGAGGGCACGGCGCTGGGCGAACCGGTCACCGGCTACGAGATCCACCACGGGGTGGCCGAGGTCCTGGGCGGCGAGCCGTTCCTGGACGGCTGCCGGGTCGGGTCGGTGTGGGGCACCCACTGGCACGGCTCGCTGGAGTCGGACGGCTTCCGCCGGGCGTTCCTGCGGGAGGTCGCGGCCGCCGCCGGGCGCCGCTTCGTCCCGGCGCCGGACACGTCGTTCTCGGCGCTGCGGGAGGAACAGCTGGACCTGCTCGGCGACCTGATCGAGGAGCACGCCGACACGCGTGCGCTGCTGGGGCTGATCGAGGGCGGCGCCCCCGCGGGCCTGCCCTTCCTGCCCCCGGGTGCCCCGTGAGGGGCCGGGCCCGTCCGTGCGCGGCGGCCGTTCCCGGCCGTCCCGCACGCAGGCCGGGCCGCAGCACCCGTTGCCGTACCCGTACCCGTACCCACGAAGGAGGGGGCACCACATGAGCACGCCCTACCCGTTCACCGCCGTGGTCGGCCAGACCGACCTGCGCCTGGCGCTGCTGCTCAACGCCGTGAGCCCCGCGGTCGGCGGCGTGCTCGTGCGCGGCGAGAAGGGGACCGCCAAGTCCACCGCCGTGCGCGCCCTGTCGGCGCTGCTGCCGCAGGTGGACGTCGTGCCCGGCTGCCGGTTCTCCTGCGCGCCCGGCGCCCCCGATCCGGCCTGCCCCGACGGTCCGCACGAGCCCGGCCCCGGATCCGCACGGCCCGCGCGCATGGTGGAGCTGCCCGTCGGCGCGTCCGAGGACCGCCTCGTCGGAGCCCTCGACATCGAACGGGCCCTCGCGGAGGGCGTGAAGGCCTTCGAGCCCGGTCTGCTGGCCGACGCGCACCGCGGGATCCTGTACGTCGACGAGGTCAACCTGCTGCACGACCACCTGATCGACCTGCTGCTCGACGCCGCCGCCATGGGCGCCTCCTACGTGGAGCGCGAGGGCGTCTCCGTCCGGCACGCCGCCCGCTTCCTGCTCGTCGGCACCATGAACCCCGAAGAGGGCGAGCTGCGGCCGCAGCTGCTCGACCGGTTCGGGCTGACCGTGGAGGTCGCCGCCTCCCGGGAGCCCGCGCAGCGCGTCGAGGTGGTGCGCCGCAGGCTCGCCTACGAGGACGATCCCGCGGGCTTCGCGGGCCGCTGGGCCGGGGACGAGCAGGAGGTGCGCGCCCGGGTCGTGGCCGCCCGCGCCCTGCTCCCCCAGGTGGTGCTGGGTGACACCGCGCTGCTGCAGATCGCCGCCGCCTGCGCCGGGTTCGAGGTCGACGGCATGCGCGCCGACATCGTGATGGCCCGGACCGCCACCGCGCTGGCGGCCTGGGCCGGGCGCACCCGCGTACACAAGGAGGACGTCCGCCGGGCCGCCCTGCTGGCGCTCCCCCACCGGCGCCGGCGCAATCCCTTCGACGCGCCCGGCCTCGACGAGGACAAGCTCGACGAGATCCTGGACCGCTTCCCCGACGAGGAGCCGGACGACGAGCCCGACCCCGAGCCGCAGGGTCCCGACGACGGCGGCCCCGAGGACGGCGGCCCGGACGGCGGAGGCGGCGGGGTCCCGCCGCAGAGCGGACCCGAGGCGCCCGAAGCGCCCCGGTCGCCCGAGGATCCGGGAGCGCAGGACGACCCGGCCCCCTCGGCCCCGGAGGCACCGGAGGCCCCCGAGCGCCAGCCCGCCTCGCAGGACGGGGCGGCGCCCGAGCAGGCCGCCGTACGGGCCGCCGAGCCGTTCCGGACCAAGGTGCTCAGCGTGCCGGGCCTCGGCGAGGGCGCGTCCGGGCGGCGTTCGCGCGCCCGGACCGCGCACGGCCGGACCACCGGCTCCCAGCGCCCCCGCGGCCAGCTGACGAAGCTGCACCTCGCGGCGACCGTCCAGGCCGCAGCCCCGCACCAGAAGGCGCGCGGGCGGGCCGGGCGCGGTCTGGTGGTCCGCAAGGACGACCTGCGCCAGGCCACCCGGGAGGGCCGCGAGGGCAACCTGGTGCTGTTCGTGGTCGACGCGTCCGGGTCGATGGCCGCCCGGCAGCGCATGAGCGCGGTCAAGGGCGCGGTGCTCTCGCTGCTGCTGGACGCCTACCAGCGCCGCGACAAGGTCGGCCTGATCACCTTCCGGGGCGCCGCCGCCGAGCTGGCGCTGCCTCCCACCTCCTCGGTGGACGCGGCCGCGGCCCGGCTCGAACAGCTGCCGACGGGCGGGCGCACCCCGCTCGCCGCCGGCCTGCTCAAGGCCCACGAGGTGCTGCGGATCGAGCGGCTGCGCGATCCCAGCCGCCGTCCGCTGCTCGTGGTCGTCACCGACGGGCGGGCCACCTCGGCCGGTTCCGCCGGTGCGGGCTCCCCGGCCGGTTCCGCCGCCGGCCGGGCGGACGGCTCGCCGCGCGAGCTGGCCGGGCGCAGCGCCCGGCTGCTCCAGGCGCAGGGCGTCACGTCCGTGGTCGTGGACTGCGAGTCCGGGCCGGTCCGGCTGGGGCTGGCCGGTGTGCTGGCCGCCGACCTCGGCGGGCCCGCCGTCACGCTCGACGGGCTGCGGGCCGATTCGCTGGCCGGGCTCGTGAAGAACGTACGTACCGCAGCAACTTCCCCGTCTCACCACACCGCCAGGAGGGCCGCGTAATGCCGCAGGGACAGCCGACCGTCGTTCCGGACGACGGACTCACGACGCGCCAGCGCCGCAACCGCCCGCTCGTCTTCGTCCACACCGGTCCGGGCAAGGGCAAGTCGACGGCGGCCTTCGGGCTGGCGCTGCGCGCCTGGAACCAGGGCTGGCCGATCGGGGTGTTCCAGTTCGTCAAGTCGGCGAAGTGGAAGGTCGGCGAGGAGAACGCGCTCAAGGTGCTCGGCGCCTCCGGCGAGGGCGGCTCCGTCGTCTGGCACAAGATGGGCGAGGGCTGGTCCTGGGTCCAGCGGGACGCGCAGCTCGACAACGAGCAGGCGGCCAAGGAGGGCTGGGAGCAGGTCAAGCGCGACCTGGCCGCCGAGACTCACAAGCTGTACGTGCTCGACGAGTTCGCGTACCCGATGCACTGGGGCTGGATCGACGTCGACGAGGTCATCGAGGTGCTCCGCAACCGTCCCGGTACCCAGCACGTGGTGATCACCGGGCGCAACGCCCCGGAGAAGCTGGTGGAGTTCGCGGACCTGGTGACCGAGATGACCAAGGTCAAGCATCCGATGGACGCCGGCCAGAAGGGCCAGAGGGGCATCGAGTGGTGAGACCGCTGCACGTTCCGCGCCTGGTCGTCGCCGCGCCGTCCTCCGGCAGCGGCAAGACCACGGTCGCGACGGGCCTGATGGCGGCCTTCTCGGGACGCGGCCTCGCCGTGTCCCCGCACAAGGCCGGGCCCGACTACATCGACCCCGGCTACCACGCGCTGGCCACGGGCCGGCCCGGGCGCAACCTGGACGCCTTCATGTGCGGGCCGGAGCTGGTGGCCCCGCTGTTCGCGCACGGGGCCGCCGGGTGTGACCTGGCGATCGTCGAGGGCGTGATGGGCCTCTACGACGGGGCCGCGGGGCGGGGTGAGCTGGCGTCGACGGCGCAGGTCGCGAAATTGCTGCGGGCGCCGGTGGTGCTGGTGGTCGACGCCTCCTCGCAGTCGCGGTCGGTGGCGGCGCTGGTGCACGGCTTCGCGTCGTTCGACCCGCAGGTGCGCCTGGGCGGCGTGATCCTCAACAAGGTGGGTTCCGACCGGCACGAGGCGATGCTGCGGGAGGCGCTGGAGGAGGCCGGGACGCCGGTCCTCGGCGTGCTGCGGCGGGCTCCGCAGGTGGCCGCGCCGTCGCGGCACCTGGGGCTGGTCCCGGTGGCCGAGCGGCGGTCGGACGCGCTGTCCTCCGTCGCCGCGCTGGCGGAGCAGGTCCGGGCGGGCTGCGATCTGGAGGCCCTGCTGGCGCTGGCCCGCACGGCCCCGCCGCTGGACTGCGAGGCGTGGTCCCCGCAGGGCCCCCGGACGCCGGACGGCCTGGCGCAGGGCCCCGGCGACGGCGCCGCGCCCGCGGGCCACGGCGGAGCCCCCGGCGGACGGCCGGTGGTCGCCGTCGCCGGCGGGGCCGCGTTCACGTTCTCCTACGCCGAGCACGCGGAGCTGCTCACCGCCGCCGGTGCGGAGGTCGTCACCTTCGACCCGCTGCGGGACGAGGCGCTGCCCGACGGCACCGCCGGCCTGGTGATCGGCGGCGGTTTCCCGGAGATGTACGCGCCCGAACTGTCCGCCAACGAACCGCTGCGGGCGGCCGTGGCCGCCTTCGCCGCGGCCGGAGGCCCGGTCGCCGCCGAGTGCGCCGGGCTGCTGTACCTGGCGCGGTCGCTGGACGGGAAGCCCATGTGCGGGGTCCTGGACGCCGACGCGCGGATGTCGGAGCGCCTGACCCTCGGCTACCGCGAGGCCGTCGCGGTCTCGGACAGCCCCCTCGCCGCCACCGGGACCCGGCTGCGCGGCCACGAGTTCCACCGCACGGTGATCGAACCCGGCGCCGGCGCCGCCCCGGCCTGGGGGTTCACGCACCCCGAACGCCGGGTCGAGGGCTTCGTACAGCAGGGCGTGCACGCCAGCTACCTGCACACGCACTGGGCGGCGGAACCCTCCGTGGCCCGGCGTTTCGCGCAAGCGGCGGCAGCGCACCGGTGACGTCAGTCCGCGAGGCCCACCACCAGCCAGATCCCGGCCACTCCGCCCACCGTGCACATCAGCGTGGACAGGGCGGGGTGCTTGTGGTGCGCCTCGGGCAGGATCTCGGCGGCCGCCAGGTACAGCAGGGCGCCGCCGAAAAAGCCGAGGTACGCCCCGAGAGGTTCCTCCGGAAGAGTGAACAGCAGGGTGGACGCCGCGCCCAGTACGGGGGCCACCGCGTCCGCGAAGAGCATCATCAGGGCCTTGCGGCGGGCGTTGCCGTACAGCCGGGTGAGCGTGTAGGTGTTGAACCCGTCGGCGAAGTCGTGCGTGATGACGGCCAGCGACACGGCCACGCCCATCCCGCCGCCGACCTGGAAGGCCGCGCCCAGGGCGACGCCGTCGGCGAAGCTGTGGCCGACCATCGCCGAGGCCGCCGTCAGCCCGACCTCGGGGACTCGGCCGCCGTTCTCCGCGCCGTGCGCGGCCTGCCGTACCGCCAGCAGGCGTTCCACGACGTGCGCGATCAGGAACCCGGCCACGAAGAGCAGCAGGGCGAGCGGAACGCCGAACACCTCGCGGCCGGCCGCGTGCAGCGACTCCGGCAGCAGGTCGAGGCCCACGACGCCGAGCATCAGCCCGCCGGCCAGGCCCAGCACGAGGTGGCGGCGGTCGGTGACGCGCTGCGCCGTCCATCCGCCCGCCAGGGTCATCAGGAACGCGCCCAACGCCACGATCACGGCCATGTGCCCCTGAATACCGACTCCTCGGCCCGTGCGCACGTGCGCGCGCGGGCGGCGGGTCACGAACCATTGACGACTACGGAGGGGGCATGAACCCGGTGGGCGAGTACGCGACGCAGCTGGTGGTCGGGGTCGGCGGACGCGCGGGGGTGTCCGTGGCGGAGGTCTGCGCCCTGGTCGAGGAGACGCTGCGGGGGGCGGGGCTGGCCGCCGGGTCGGTGAAGGCGCTGGCCACGGTGGAGTCGAAGGCCGGCGAGGCGGGGATCACGGGCGCGGCGGAACGATTCGGCGTGCCGCTGCTGAGCTATCCCGCCGAGGAGCTGGCGGGTATCCGCGTACCGCACCCCTCCGATGCGGTGCGCGACGCCACCGGGACCTCCTCGGTGGCGGAGGCCGCGGCGCTCGCGGGCGGCGGGGAGCTGCTCGTACCGAAGCGCCGCTCGGTGGCGGCGACCTGTGCCGTGGCCACCGCGCAGGCCCACGACCTGCGCCACCACGGGGACGCGGAAGTGCGCGGCGACGGCAGCGCGCTGGTCGACCTCGCGGTGAACGTACGGGCGCACACCCCGCCCGAGTGGCTCAGGCAGCGCATCGCGGCTTCGCTCGACGGCCTTTGCGCATACCCCGACGGGCGGGCCGCCCGCGCGGCGGTGGCGGCTCGGCACGGGCTGCCGGCCGAGCGGGTGCTGTTGACGTCCGGGGCCGCGGAGGCGTTCGTGCTGATCGCGCGGGCCCTGGGCGCCGAGCACCCGGTGGTGGTGCACCCGCAGTTCACGGAGCCGGAGGCGGCCCTGCGCGACGCGGGGCACACGGTGGAGCGGGTGGTGCTGCGGGCGGCGGACGGGTTCCGGCTGGATCCGGCGGCGGTGCCGGAGGAAGCGGACCTTGTGGTGGTGGGCAACCCGACCAACCCGACGTCCGTCCTGCACCCGGCGGCGGCGCTGGCCGCGCTGGCCCGGCCGGGCCGGATCCTGGTCGTGGACGAGGCGTTCATGGACGCGGTGCCGGGCGAGCCGCAGGCGCTGGCCGGGCGGACGGACCTGCCGGGTCTGGTGGTGCTGCGGAGCCTGACCAAGACCTGGGGCCTGGCGGGGCTGCGGATCGGCTACGTGCTGGCCGAGCCCGAGGTGATCGCGAAGCTGGCGGCGGCGCAGCCGCTGTGGCCGGTGTCGACGCCGGCGCTGGTGGCGGCGGAGGCCTGTACGACCCCGGCGGCGCTGGCGGAGGCGGAGGCCGCGGCCCGGCAGATCGCCGTGGACCGGGAGCACCTGCTGGCGGGACTCGCGGAGTTCGAGGAGATCACGGTGTCGGGGGTGGCGGCGGGGCCGTTCGTCCTGATCCGGGTGGCGGGCGCGGCGGAGGTCCGCACGCGGCTGCGCGCGCTGGGTTTCGCGGTCCGTCGCGGGGACACCTTCCCGGGCCTGGACGACTCCTGGCTCCGGCTGGCGGTCCGGGACCGGGCAACGACGGGGCGTCTGCTCCAGGCCCTCGACCACGCGCTGGCGCTGACCGCACGCTGACCGGCTGCGCCCCGCGGCGCCGGGAAGATCCGGAGGCCAAGGCTCCGTTGGCGGGGCGGGCCGGGGTAGGCGATGATCTCGGCAACAGCGGGAAACCGGGGGGTCGGGAGTGCACACGAAGGTGAAGACGGGCCTGGCGGCGGTCGCGGTGGCGGCCGTCGCCGGCGGGATCCTGGCCTTGCCGAGCCTGCTCGACCACGGCAAGGACGCGGGCGAGCAGCGGCTCGGGGCCGAGCCCGGCCGGGGCAGGGCGAGCGCGGGCAAGGCGAGTGCGACGACGCCCGCCGGCGCCAGACCGTTCACGCTGGTGGCGACCGGCGACATCATCCCGTACCCGTCGATCGTCGAGCGGGCGGCGGACGACGCGCGGGGCAGCGGCCAGAGCCATGACTTCCGCAAGATATTCGCGGGGGTCAAGCCCCTGGTGGCCGCCGCCGACCTGGCGATATGCCACCACGAGATACCGTACGGCCGGCCCGGCGGCCCCTACACCGGATATCCCGCGTTCAAGGCCCCGCACCAGCTGGCCGACGCCCTGAAGGACGCCGGCTACGACAGCTGCTCGACCGGCTCGAACCACACCCTGGACGACGGCTACGACGGCCTCGTCCGCACCCTGGAGCACCTGGACCGGGTCGGCATCAAGCACGTCGGCTCGGCCCGCAGCGCCGAGGAGGCCAAGGCCCCGGCGGTGCTCTCGGCCGGCGGCGCCAAGGTCGCCCAGCTGGACTACACGTACGGGACGAACGGCATCCCGGTCCCGGCCGGCAAGCCCTGGTCCGTGAACCTGCTCGACCAGAACCGGATCATCGCCGACGCCCGGGCGGCCCGGGCGGCCGGCGCGAACGTCGTCGTCCTCAGCGTCCACTGGGGCACCGAGTGGCAGACGGCCCCGGACAAGCAGCAGCTCGATCTGGCGCAGGCGCTCACGGCCTCGCGCGGCCCGGACGGGCTCCCCGACATCGACCTGATCCTGGGCACGCACAACCACGTTCCGCAGCCCTACGAGAAGATCAACGGGACCTGGGTCGTGTTCGGCATGGGCGACCAGGTCGCCAGCTTCTACGAGGCCGACAAGGCGCGCGGCAACATGTCCTCGATCCCGCGCTTCACGTTCGCCCCGGCGGCCGCCCACCCCGGCCGCTGGGAGGTGACCAAGGCCGAGTACCTCACGCAGTACTCGGACATGGACCCGCCGTTCCGCGTCGTGTGCACCTCCTGCGCCCCCTCCGACGCAGGGCTGGGCGCAGCCAGGCAGTCCGCGTACTCCGCCGTCGACAAGCAGGTCAGCGCCGCCGTGCTGTCGCGCGGAGCCGACAAGCAGGGGCTGGTGCACGCCACCCGCTGACCCCGGGCCCGTCAGGAGGTGCGGCCGCGCCGGGTCACGACGAGCGCGGTGGCGCCGATGCCGAGCAGGACCAGCGCACCCCCGGCGACGTACGGGGCCGGCGAACCGCCGCCGGTCTCGGCCAGGTTGGCGCCGGTGGTGATCCCGGCCCCGGTCCCCGGGGCGCTCTGCGGCTTGACGTCGGGCCGGTCCGACGGCTGCGGGGCCGGCCCGGCCGGGGCTTCGCAGTGCGCCTCGGCGAGCCCGAGCTCGCCGTCGACCTGCGCCACATTGAGGTCCAGCGGGTTCACGGACACCTTCAGCCGCAGCGCGGCCGCGGCGGCCGTGGTGGAGGTGGTGGACGTGGTGGAGAGTTCCAGGCCGACCGAGCCGACCTTGGGGACCTCGATCCTGGTCGGGCCCCCGGCCGAGAGGGTGACCTTCTTTCCCAGGACGGTCACCGCGCCCAGCACGTTCGCGTTGGCCACTGGCTTCTTGCCGGCCTCGCACACGGCCTTGGACGTGACCTTCTCCACCTGGATCAGGGAGAGCAGCGGCAGCCCCGGCACGTGCACCTTGGCGTTGGCCAGGCCGGCCTCCGCCTCGGCGCGGTTCTTGTCCGCGGTGGCCTTGGAGGTGGCCACGTCGGCGCGGAGCACGCTCACCGGCTGCCCGCCCTCGACGCCGTCGAGGGTCACGGAGAGGGCGGTCTTCTGGGCCGTCGCGGGCGCGCTGACCTCGTTGAGGGTGGTCTTCAGCGGCACGTCGACGGTCTTGTTGAGCAGGCTCACGTCCAGTCCGGCGCGCAGGACGACCGCACCGGACGTGCCCTCGCCGCCGCTGCCGCCGGCCGGGCCGGCGCCCGTGGTGGCGAAGGCGGGCGGGGCGGTGAGCAGGGCGACCGCTCCCGTGGCGAGCAGGACGGCTGCGGGCATGCGGAAGGTGTTGCTGTTCAAGGTGGTGGAACCCCCGGGGAGATGGGAGCCGCCGCGCCGCCAATGGGGGACATCGCGGGCCGACGGCCGCTGACCCTGGGAATTTTTACGCACGGAGAGTGAACGGGCGGCAACCTGCTGCGAGTTCACCCCAATGGGTGGTTTCCGTGCATATATTCGATGCACTGTGCATCACAAAGAACGGGAGTTCCTTTCCGCCACGGAGCGGAGGGGAATACGCCGAGGGCCGGGGGGGCCGCCCGCGCGGGAAACACACCCCGCGCGCCCCCCCGCGCCCCGGGGGGGGCCCCCCCGGGGGAAGGGGAAGTTTATGGGGGGGGGCCCCCCCACCCCCCCGGGGAGCGGGGCGGTGTCTTATAAAAAAAACACAA
>NZ_JBHYVA010000057.1:0-21545 GCF_042750055.1 Streptomyces sp. NPDC059456 | reverse complement strand
CGCGCCCTGGCGGGAGGTCTACGGGGACGCCCTGCGCCTGGAGGCCGTCCACCACGGCCGCACCGGCACCGGCCCCGGCTCGCTGCGCCTGGCCGCCCGTACCGTCGGCTTCGCCGCCGAGCAGGGCGTCCGGGCCGTGCTCACCAACGCCGTCCGGTACGCCGACGCAGGCCAGGGCCCGGTCGCCGACATCCTCGACGCGGCCCGCCGCCTCGTCCCCGTCGACCCCCGCGGTCCCCTCGACGGCGGCGAACGCTGGCTCAAGGCCCCCGCCGCCATGGCCGGGGCCGCCGACCGGATCGCCCGGGCCGCGGGCCTCGGTCCCGCCGACGCCCGCCGGCTGCTCGCGGAGACCCGGCGCACCGCCGAGGCCTGCGCGGTGGACCCCGAGGACGACCTCGGCATGGGCTCCGTGCACTTCCCCGAGGCCCACCTCGTCGGCGCGGCCCACCGCACCGCCCAGCGGGTCCTGGCCTCCCGGGCCTCCGCCGGCATGGTGCTGCGCGGCCACGCCGACGACCCCGCGTACTGGGAGCGGATGCACCACGAGCTGGACATCATCGCCTACCACGGGTACGCCTCGTACTTCCTGACGGTCGCCCAGGTCGTCGACGACGTAAGGGAGATGGGCATCCGGGTGGCCGCCCGCGGCTCCGGCGCCGGCTCCCTCGTCAACCACCTCCTCGGCATCGCCCACGCCGACCCCGTCGAGCAGGGGCTGCTGATGGAGCGCTTCCTGTCCAAGCGCCGCCACGTCCTGCCCGACATCGACATCGACGTGGAGTCCGCCCGCCGGCTGGAGGTCTACCGGCGGATCATGGACCGCTTCGGCACCGAGCGGGTCGCCACCGTCTCCATGCCCGAGACCTACCGGGTCCGGCACGCCGTCCGCGACGTCGGCGCCGCCCTGTCCATGGACCCGGCCACCGTCGACCGGCTCGCCAAGGCCTTCCCGCACATCCGGGCCCGCGACGCCCGCGCCGCCCTGGCCGAACTCCCCGAGCTGCGCGACGTGCGCGGGGAGGAGCACGGGCGGCTGTGGGAGCTCGTCGAGGCGCTGGACGCGCTGCCGCGCGGGACCGCCATGCACCCGTGCGGGGTGCTGCTCTCCGACGCCTCGCTGCTCGCCCGCACCCCCGTGGTGCCCACCAGCGGCGAGGGCTTCCCGATGTCCCAGTTCGACAAGGACGACGTGGAGGAGCTCGGGCTGCTCAAACTCGACGTGCTGGGCGTGCGGATGCAGTCCGCGATGGCGCACGCCGTCGCGGAGATCCGGCGCGGCACGGGGGAGGAACTCGACCTGGACGACCCGGCGCAGGTACCGCCCGGCGACGGGGCGACGTACGAGCTGATCCGCTCGGCCGAGACGCTGGGCTGCTTCCAGATCGAGTCGCCGGGCCAGCGCGACCTGGTGGGCCGGCTCCAGCCGTCGACCTTCCACGACCTGGTCGTCGACATCTCGCTGTTCCGGCCCGGCCCGGTCGCCGCCGACATGGTGCGGCCGTTCATCGAGGCGCGGCACGGGCGGGCCCCGGTCCGCTATCCGCACGAGGACCTGGCGGACGCGTTGCGCGAGACGTACGGGGTGGTGGTCTTCCACGAGCAGATCATCGAGATCGTGCACGTCATGACCGGCTGCGGGCGCGACGAGGCGGACCGGGTGCGGCGCGGGCTCTCCGACCCCGAGTCGCAGGCGCGGATCAAGGTGTGGTTCGCGGCGAAGGCCGGCGAACGGGGCTACTCGCCCGAGGTGATCGGCCGGACCTGGGAGATCGTCGAGGCGTTCGGCTCGTACGGGTTCTGCAAGGCGCACGCGGTGGCCTTCGCCGTGCCGACGTACCAGTCGGCCTGGCTCAAGGCCCACCATCCGGCCGCGTTCTACGCCGGGCTGCTCACGCACGACCCGGGGATGTACCCGAAGCGGCTGCTGCTGGCGGACGCACGGCGGCGGGGCGTGCCGGTGCTGCCGCTGGACGTGAACCACTCGGCCGTGGCCCACCGCATCGAACTGGTGTCCGAGACCGGAGTTCCTCCGGTGTGGGGGCTCCGGCTGGCCCTGGCCGACGTCCACGGCATCAGCGAGGCGCAGGCCCGCCGGATCGAGGACGGACAACCGTACGGATCGCTGCGCGACTTCTGGGACCGGGCACACCCCGGGCGGCCGGTCGCACAGCGGCTCGCCCAGGTCGGGGCGCTGGACGCCTTCGGCGCCAACCGGCGCGACCTGCTGCTGCACGTGGCCGAACTGCACGGCGCCCAGCGGCCGTCGGGGGCCCGCCCGGGCAGTGTCCAGCTCCCGCTGGACGGCGGCCGGGCGACGGCCCCGGTCGGCCTGCCCGACCTGAACGAGGCGGAGCGGCTCAGCGCGGAGCTGGGCGTGCTCGGCATGGACACCTCGCGGCACCTGATGGGGGACCACCACGCCTTCCTCGCGGAGCTCGGGGCGGTCCCGGCCCGCAGGCTGCGCGAGATCGAACACGGCCGGACGGTACTGGTCGCGGGGGCCAAGGCGGCCACCCAGACCCCGCCGATCCGCTCCGGGAGGCGGGTCGTCTTCACCACGCTGGACGACGGGACGGGCCTGGTCGACCTGGCCTTCTTCGACGACAGCCACGAGGCGTGCGCGCACACCGTCTTCCACTCGTTCCTGCTGCTGGTACGGGGTGTCGTCCAGCGGCGCGGACCGCAGAGCCTGAGCGTGGTCGGCGAGGCCGCCTGGGACCTGGCGGAACTGGCGGAACTGCGGGCCACGGGCGGCCTGGACGCGGTCGCGGCCCGCCTGGCGGAGCCGCTGCCCGGCGCGGGGAAGCCCCCGGACACCACCGGCTCCGGGCGCCGCATCCACCTGCCCACCGGGTACGAGATGAACCCGTGGGCCGACCTCCAGCCGGCCGGCGACCGCGCCGCGACCGGCCGCAAGCTGTGGCACTCCAGCCCGGGGAGCGCGGGATGACCCCGGCCGGCGGCGTCCTGCACGTACGGTGCGCTCCGGCGCTGACCGAGGAGGGCTACCGCGAAGTCCTGGAACTCCTGCGGGAGTTCTCCCCGACGGTGCAGGCCCTGCCGCCCCGGGCAGCGCTGGTGCAGGTACGCGGCGCCCGGCGGTACTTCGGCGCGGACGCCGGCCGGATCGCCGAGCTGGTGCGGCTGCGCGCGCTCGCCCGGCTCGGCACCGACGTGCGGATCGGGGTCGCCGGGACCTGGGCGGTGGCGGCGACGGCCTCCGCCCGGGTGGCCGGGCCCGGCGGCGTCCTGGCCGTGCCCGAAGGCGCGGCGGACGCCTTCCTCGGGCCGCTGCCGGTGGAGGCCCTGCACGGCATCGGCCCCAAACAGGCGGAGGCGCTGCGCGGGTACGGGCTGCACACGGTCGGCGCGGTCGCGGCCGTCTCCCCGGGCACCGTCGAACGGATCCTGGGGCAGCGGGCGGGCCGGCTGGCGGCGGAGCGCGCCCGCGGGATCGACCCGCGCCCCGTCACCCCGAAGGACCTGCCCGCGTCGGCCGCCGTCCGCAGCGGCTTCACCCGGCACGAACTCGACGGCCCGCACGCCCGGGCCGTGCTCCTCGGCCTGGTGGTCCGCCTCGGCGCGGTGCTGCGCGGCCGCCGCCAGGCGGCCCGGTCCCTGTCGCTGACGCTGCAGTTCGCCGGGGGCGCCCGCTGGGAGCGGGCCCGGCGGCTCCCGGAGGCGTCCGGGCACGACGAGGACCTGCGGACCGCGGCCTACCGCCTGCTGGACGCGGCCGGGCTGCAACGGGCCCGGCTGACCGGCATGGTGCTGCGCGCCGAGGACCTCACGGGCGCCGAGCGGGCGGCCCGGCAGATCTCCCTGGACCCGGTCCGCGAAGCCCGCCTGACGGTGGAGGCGGCCATCGACAGGGCGAACGCCCGCTTCGGCCCGGGCACGGTCCGTCCGGCCGCCACCTTCCACCGGGCGGCCTAGGGCCGCCTCGCCGGTCGGGCCGGAGCCGCGCTACACCGACGGCAGGGCCCGGCGGTCCGGCGGGCCGCCCAGCAGGAGCCGGGCCATCTCGGTGCGCAGTCCGGAGGTCTGGGCCTGGATCAGGTGGAACTGCGCCTCGCGGGCGAGGCGCCCGGCGGTGTTCCCGTACGACATGGCCCGGCCGCCCGTCGCGGCGACGCAGGCGGTGGCCGCCCGTACGCCGAGTTCGAGGACGGCGGCCCGCAGCGCCAGCCGGTCCTCTACCCGCTCCTGTGGTGGGAGTTCGTCGCGCAGGGCGTAGGCCTCGGCGCGCAGCCGGGCGGCGTCCCGTGCGATCCGCAGGCCGAGTTCCTCGTACGCGGCGCCGGCGGCGGGGGCCGACCGCAGCAGGAAATCGGCCGCGGCGCGCACGTGCCCGAACACGGCGGGGTGTGCGTTCGCGTTCTCCAGGTCGTAGGCGCGGGCCCATTCCGTCCGGGGCTGTACGCAGACCACCGCGTCCGGCGCCACGAGCACGTCGCGGACCTCCACCGCCACCGTGCGGGTGCCGTTCATCGCCCACAGCGGCGCCGATCCGGCGGTGACCAGCCCCGGATCCCCGTCGGGCCCGCAGTCCACCGCGGCGAACAGCACCCGGTCGTCCGGCGCGAGGGCGCCGAGGTACACCACGTCGGACAGGCCCCAGCCGGTCATCCAGGGCACCCGGCCGCGCAGCCGCCATCCGCCGGCGACCGGCTCCGCGGTGACGGGCGGCCGGGCGTGCCGCAGGAAGGCGAAACCGGCCGTGCCGCGCCTGGTCCCCGAGGCGAGGTCGGCGGACCAGCGCTCGCGCAGTGCGTCGGCCTCCGGACCGGTGGCTCCCTGGAGCCCCTTCACCAGACCGAAGTGCTGCGTGTGGACGAACCAGGTGGAGGGGTCCGCCGCGGACAGCAACTCGTTCACCTCGCGGACCACATGACGGGTGGTCAGCCCGCTTTCCGGGGCGGGGGTGTGGCCGAGCGCCCCGTACGCGCCGCACCGGGCGAGGGCGTCGAGGTGCGAACGGGGCACGCCCTCCTGGGCGGTCTCCTCCGCGACGGGCCCCAGCGTGCCCACGGCGAGTTCGGTGACCGCGGCGACGAGCGGGTCGGCGGCCAGGTCGGGCGGGGTGGCCAAGGCCGTTCCCGCTCCCGGAGCCCACTGCATCCGATCACTCACCTCACGCGACGTAGGGGACTCCATTGTCGCGGGGGTGCACCGGAGCGGGCCTCGACACGCATTTTTTACTGACGCGTAACTTCCCAGTTTTGCTACTCGCCCGTAATTTGGCGGGAAAGCAGCCCTCTTGTGATCCGGATCACGGGACGAACCCCCACGTATTTCCCTGACCCGCAAGGAGATCACCCGATGCTGCCTTGGCGACGCCTCCTCCGCCCACTGGCCGTCCTCACCCTCGCCGCTGCCGCCCTCGTCGCCCCCACCGGCGCCGCGCAGGCCGCCTCCGCGCCCAGCAGCGGCTGGAACGACTGGTCCTGCAAGCCCTCCGCCGCCCATCCCCGCCCCGTCGTGCTCGTCCACGGAACCTTCGGGAACTCGGTGGACAACTGGCTCGGCTTCGCGCCGTACCTCGTCCACCGCGGGTACTGCGTCTACTCCCTCGACTACGGTCAACTGCCCGGCGTGCCGCTGTTCAACGGGCTCGGCCCCATCGACGCGTCGGCCGGACAGCTGAGCGTGTTCGTCGACAGGGTGCTGGCCTCCACCGGAGCCGCCAAGACCGACATCGTCGGCCACTCGCAGGGCGGCATGATGCCGAACTACTACCTCAAGTTCCTCGGCGGCGCCTCCAAGGTCAACGCCCTGATCGGGCTCGCCCCCGACAACCACGGCACCACCCTGGACGGGCTCGCCCAGCTGCTCCCGTACTTCCCCGGAGCCGAGGACCTGATCAGCTCCGCGACCCCGGGGCTCGCCGACCAGATCGCCGGATCGGCGTTCGTCACCCAACTGAACGCGGGCGGGGACACCGTCCCCGGGGTGCGGTACACGGTCATCGCGACCAAGTACGACGAGGTCGTCACGCCCTACCGGAGCGCGTTCCTCCAGGGCGCCGGTTCCAACGTGCGCAACGTCGTGCTCCAGGACCTGTGTCCGCTGGACCTCTCCGAGCACGTCGCCATCGGACTCACCGACCGGATCGCCTGGCACGAGGCGCTCAACTCCCTCGACCCGGCGCACGCCACCCGGACCACCTGCGCGTCGGTCTTCGAATGACACCGACGCGCGGACGGCCCTTCGGCGCGAGGATCCCTTAGAGGCCGTGGCGGCCCGGCGTCGTCGCACGGCGTCGGGCCACGCCGAACAGCACGGCCGCCCCGAGGGCCAGCACGCCCGCCCCGGCGATCGCGATCAGCGGGGTGGCGGCGCTGCCGCCCGTCGCGGCGAGGCCGGTGCCCGCCGGGGAGTCCGACGGCACCGGCGCGAGGGCGGTACTGCCGTTCGTCTTCGGGTCGTTGTCGCCGTGGCCGTGGTGCTCCACGGTGGACTTGCTCTCCCCGTCGGCGATCTGCCGGTCCGTCGGGGCCTTGGGCGCCGAGGGCCCGGTGCTCGGCTTCGCACTCGGCTTCGTGCTCGGCTTCGCGCTCGGGGCGGTGCCGGTACCGGTGCCGGTCCCGGCGGTCGCGCCGGTGCCCGCGGTGCCGCCGTTGTCCTTGCCGAACACCACGTCCGAGCAGGTGTAGAAGGCCTCCGGGCTGTCCGAGCGCTGCCAGATGCTGTAGATCAGGTGCCGCCCGGACTTGTTCGGGACGCTGCCGGTGAAGACGTAGTCCCCGTTCTGCATGCCCGGGTCGGTGACCTTCGCGAACGGCGCCGGCTCCAGGTCCGACCACTTCAGCGGCTTGGCGGGGTCGTAGCCGTCCTTCGTGACGTACAGCTCGAAGGAGCCCTTGTGCGGGGCGGTCCCCTTGTACCGGAAGGTGTGCTCGCCCGCGGTCATCGGGCTCGCCGGCCAGTCGGCGCGGGCCAGGTCCAGGCCCCGGTACTTGTCGTTGCCGGCGGAGCAGAGCTGGCCGTTCGGGATCAACGACCGGTGGTTGCCGGCCGCGTTGGCGATGTTCACCGCGTTCCAGTCGTAGAACGCCTGCGTGCCGCTCGCCGCCACCGCCGCCTTGCAGGCCGCCGACTTCGGGGACTCCGGCCCCTCCGCGTAGCAGGCCGCCACCCGGCTGACCGGGTCCGTCATCGAGCCGTGGGCGGCCGCCGGTGCGGCGGCGTACGCGGCCACCGCGAGCGGGGCGAGGGCGACTGCGGCGATACGGGTCACGGTGCGGCGGCGTGCGGGCATGGGCGGATCTCCTTCGGAGCGGCGATGGGGGCACCGCGGTCGTCGGTGCGCCGGGACCCGGCCGGGCGGCGCCGCCCCCCGTGGGTTCGACGCCGCCCCGTGCCCTCCTCGGCCCCGCCAAGCTAGCCCCCCGCACCCCGCCCCCCACCCCTTTCGAGGCCCTCGCGAAGATCCTTACGTTCCGCTTAAGGCACCGGTAAGCAGCACCCAAGGAAGCGGGCCAGCGGAGCCCTTCCACCCCAAAGGATCTGGCTCCCCGCTGTCCAGGGCAGTCCAGGAGAGTCCGCCCTGTTTCGCCTCCGGTGGCTCCCCATCTGGCTCCCCACCCGCTACCTCTGCCTGGGTGGCTTCCGTAACTCCGAGCGCTGACCGTGCCCTCAGTCGGCCAATGGCGGCGACGCTTGGCGACGTTGCCGTCAGATACTGGCGTGACTCCAGAAGGAACGGCCACAGGGGCTGCCTCGCCATGGAAGGGTGGAGCGACTTCGTACCGAAGGGGGAAGCCATGTACGTCCCGTCGGACGGGCCCGCAGATCGATTCGTGCCGGAGCCTGGCGGCCTTCATCGACTGCACCTTGTCGAATACGAAGGCGGCCTGCGTCTTCGTGAAGACGAGACTGGATTGTTCGTTGGCCCGACTGATCGACGGCTTCAGCGAGCTGGGCTCTACGTGACCAATGTGCGGGGGGTCACGTACTACCCGGAGGCAGCTCGACGAGCTGATCTGAGGCCAGGGCGCCCTTTGCGGCTGGTACCCGAGCCGGGCAACCTCCATGACCCCTTTGCTGTGGCGGTACGTCCCAACTACGGCAAGGAATCGATCGGCTACGTGAACAAGCAGAAGGCCCGCCAGTGGTCCAGCTTGATTGCAGAGGGGGCACGCCTCACAGCTGTGAGCCTGCGCGGGACCGGGCCGGGAGAGGACTGCGAGGCAGTTGCCGTCTTGGCGGCCGCCCCCGAGGTGGTGGCCCACCTCATGTCGCGGCTGCCTACCCTCCCTCGGCCGGTTCACTTGCTATAGCGCGGCGGCGGGCCCATGTTTGACCCTGGGCGCTGCGTTCCGCCAGCCACGGCCATCCCCGCGTGCGCGAAAGGGCAGCAGGTCACCAGCCGGGGCTCAAGGCGGACTGGTGCAGCGTGGCGAGTTCCTTCGTGCAGAGACCTCGATGACTGAACTTGGGGTTTCAGGCTGTCGCCAGTCTGACCAATGGGCCAACCTCATGAAGGGATCTGCCCTATCATCCAGCCATGGGTGAATTCAAGGGTGATCGGGAAATTGAAGCAACTCAAACATTCCGTAGGGCTCTACATCGATTCCAAGACGCCATCAATGCAATAGAGGATCTCTCTGCATTTGCCGAGGAGTACGCCCCCGAAGATATCAAAGGGGAGTCGGTTCGGATTACCTTCTCGGACCCTATTGGTGATGACGTTCCCGCAGACAAAGCTCGCGCCGCAAACACGGCGCTCTTTGAGTTCTTCAGGGACGCGGCCAAAATGATTCCGCCGGGAGGCGAGGTGGGGATGAGCGAGGAAGAGAAGGGAGAACTCCACACTTCTGGCAGGGGTCTCATTGACAAGATGGTCGCCGATCTGGGTGCGGCGTCAACGGGAGACTTCAATGCGTGGCGTTATGCAATTTCAATGATGCATATGCATAAAAAGAGAAATCGCCTTGAAGTTCTTCGCTCCTCTCTTCTGACCGCAGCCGTTGGTGACTTCGAGGTGCTCTTTTCTGCCATCGTGGGAATGTATTTTTTCCTGCGCCCGGAAGCCCTCATGACCAAAGAGGCGCAATTCTCGTGGCAGGAGATTCAAGAGTTTGAAACTCTTGATGACCTTCGAGAATTCCACGCGCAACGGCAGGTCGATCAGTTGATGTGGAAAGGTCTGGATGACTGGGGTGACTGGCTTGAGAAAAAGCTGAAAATCCCGTTCTCGCAGATCACGCTGGATGCGAGTGCGGTCAGGGAGGTTTTTCAGCGTCGCCATGTAATCGTGCACAATGGCGGCCTAGTGTCTAGGCAGTACCTTGCCAAGGTGCCGCACGTGGCCTCGCAGGGGGTGACTGTAGGGACGGCGCTTACCGTCGATGCCGCATACCTGGCAACCGCACTGGATGAACTCTATTCGCTCGGTATGCTCATGTCGGGGAGCGTTGCCAATCGCCTCTTTAAGCGGCCGGATGCGCGATCGGTTATTCAGGCTCATCTCCGATCAGATTTGATGGATCGCTGTATGTATGGGGGGCGTTGGAGAGTAGCCGCAAGGCTCTCTTCTGCCTATGTGGAAACGCTCGATACCGCGGCTGCGAAAACGGCGATGCAGATCAACTGCTGGCTGGCTAGGAAGAACTTGGACGGAATCAAGTCAGTGCGGAGTGAAGTCCAGGACTGGGACGTTTCTTCCCTGCGGGAAGAATTCAAGCTGGCCCGTTTGCTTCTTCTCGATCAAAACGAACTGGCCTTTCCGCTCGCTTGCTCTCTCGGTGCGCGTGGTGAGCTGCAGCCGGATGAATATCTCCGTGGTCCCCTCTTTGAGGGTCTGAGGGAATGGGTGAAGAGTCGGAAGCTGAAGAGTCCATTTAGTGAAGCGAGTGCAAGTGTGATGGCTGAGATGGCTGAGATGGCTGAGATGGCAGAGGGGGAGATTCGTAAAGAAGAGAGTGGAGAAGAACCCTGATGTGGGAGCGCATTCCCAGGTTTGGTGGAACGGCTCAGCAAGCCTGCTCCCCCCCCGCATCTGCGCGGATGTCCCCTGGGTGACCCGCAGGTCACCCATGCAGTCCGTCTGCTCCCCGCACCCGCGGGGAAGACCCGTCGTGCGACTCTTGGTTCAGTTGTTGGTTGGACAAGGAGACTGAGTGACGGAGCAGGCGAGCCCACGCGGGACCTTCTTGAAGATCGCTGACCACCTCAAGGGGCGGATCACCACCGAACCTGCCATGGCGGAGTTGCCTTCGCTGGCGGAAGTTATGGACGAGTACAGCGTGAGCCGAGGGGTGGCCCTCCGCGCCTTCAATGTGCTTCAGCAGGAGGGGCTAGCCGAGCCGGTGCCTGGAGCGCGCTGGCGCGTCGTACATGCCGGAGCATGCATCGATCGGCGACCGCTCTCTGAAAGGATTGCCGAGCTCATTACGGCCGAAGGGCTAGCGGTGGGGGCACCCTTCCTGAGTGCAGGGGAACTCAGCGCCCGCCTGGGAGCGTCCCGTCCCACCATCAGCAAGGCGCTGGCCCAGTTGGAAGCCGCCGGCCTGCTCACCGAGGGGGGGCAGGGCAAGCGGCGGTCCGTCCGGGCTATGCCGACGCAACAGGAGGACTTGGAGTCTTGACCACTGCCACACTCACGGAATGGGCCTATCCACTCGCCGAGTCCCTGCTGGCCGAGCCGCTACCCCGCCGCTGGAGTCACTGCCTGGGCGTCGCCGAGCGCGCGCGGGCCATTGCGGACATCCTCGGACCGGATGCCGAGCTGCTTGAGGCCGCGGCTGTCCTGCACGACATCGGCTATACGCCTGACCTGGCGAAGACGGGGTTCCACCCCATCGACGGTGCCCGCTACCTCCGCAGCGTCGGCGCTGACGAGCGCGTCGTACGGCTCGTCGCCCACCACTCCTGTGCCTGGATGGAGGCGGAAGCGCGAGGCCTGCGGGACGAGCTAGAAGCCGAGTTCCCGCGTGAGGAGGAGCGCCTGGCGGATGCGCTCTGCTTCTGCGACATGAACACCACGCCGGACGGCACCCCCACGAACCCCGTGGACCGAATCAACGAGATCGCAGGCCGCTACGGGCCCGACAGCCTGATCGGGCAATTCATCCGGCGCGCCGAGCCGGAGATCCTGCTGTGCACGGTTCGTGTGCTCACCAGGGTCTCCGAGGCGAAGGCCGGCACGGCTCAGCCGATGTAGGGCACGCTCCGGGTCGTTTCCAGGGCGTGCTGGATACGGAGCCGCATCGTGGAGTGGATGTCGAGGTCGGCCAGGTCCGCTGGGTGCACCCAGCGGACCTGCGTCGTCTCGTTGCTCGTGCGGATCTCCCCGCCCACCGGTCGCGCGCGGAAGCAGATACTGAATTGCTGCCGCGCCTCGCCGTCGTCGTAGAGCATCACGTGCCCGGGGTCGGTGTAGATGCCGGACAGGTCGAGCACTTCCGCCTTGATGCCTGTCTCTTCCCAGACCTCGCGGACGACGGTGTCACTGATGGATTCGCCAACGTCGTGCCCTCCGCCGGGGAGTGCCCAGCGGCCGTTATCGGAGCGCTGGATCATCAGCACCTCAGCGGCATCGTTCTGGACGAAAGCCACGACTGAAGGGACGACGCTGTTGGCGGGTGGGGCGTCGGGGTCGTGAAGATAGTCGATGCGTCCCATAGTCATGCTCCCGTGAAGTCGTGGTCGGTCACCTGGCGAGCCCGCCCCCAGGTCTGGTCGATGCTATTCGCGTACGTGTCGAACAGGCCGCCCCCAGGGAGTCGCCGCAGGTGGAGGACCGGGGCCAAGTAGGCTCCGATGCCGTACACATGGGTGTTCACGAGCATCTCGTCGTCGGCGCGGAACAGCGAGTTGTACAGCGTTGCGTCGTGTAGCCGGATCCCGATATCCGGGTGGCTGGCAATTAGTGGCCGGTAGTTCATGAGCGCATTGCGGATCTTTCCATCCATGATCCGGTGCCCCTCGTCGATGCCCCGCTGTCGGACGGCATCGCATGCAGGATCCCCAAGCAGCAGTCGTACTTGGGCGTTGTTCGACACCTTGCCCTTCAGGATCTTGTGGAATTCCGGGTCCTCGGACAGCCAAAGTCCCGCGTAAACGAGCACGTCAACGTACGTTTGGGCGCGGTCGTACATCTCGCGCCAAAGCCCCGCCGGCACCATGTGTCTGTGGGGGTAGATGGTCACGATCTCGGCCTTGCTGAGGTCGGTGGACGACTCGACCGCCCGTTCGTCGTCCCACAGGGTGGTGACGCCGACGCCCAGCTCGGCCGCTACGGCGTACTGGTGGCGCCGGTACGGGACTTTGCCCTGTGTGATCCAGCGTTCCACGGTCTTCGCGTTGACGCCGAGGGCATCGGCGAGTTGCTGGATGGTCATTCCCTTCAGGAGCAGGGCCGACCGTAAGCGCTCGTTGGGCATCTACACCCCCGGTGGGACGTCTTGGGAGCTCTTGACGGTAGTCAGAACGCCCCGACGTGTCCACGCGCGGGGTAAACAACGCCCCTGACCTGGCCCGATTCTGATGGTGCGCCAGGAAGTCCCGGTGCGAAGCAATGAACCTCTGCGGATCTGCTTGACGCAAGTCGATGCAGTACCTGTAATAGAGGTACTGCATCGGTTTCGCAAGGAACGCGGCGCGAAGCCTTACCCCTGCCATGCCTGCTCCGGCTGGTCCCCGTGCTTACCGCACGGGATCCCTCTGGGTTTCCACGTCCAGTCGGGAGCGATTGCGCTTTGACAACTGAACAGTGTGGTCACCGCCTCCTCTAGCTGAAAAGGCGGTCAGCGCGGCTGAGGTTCGCGCACTCAACCCTTCCGCGCCCCGTTCGAGGCTGCGGCCGGTTGCCTCCTCCGCCCGTCTGGCGCTTGTGCGTCGTACGGGCGGGGTTGAGGGGAGCCGGAGTAGTCCCTTCCTGCTTCACCCCAACGCAGTGCAGCCCCCAGCGCTCGAACGCCGGGGGCTGCTGTTGGGTCCCGTTCCTCTACCGAAGGAGCAAGACCCGTGGAGTTCATCGCTGCACTTCAGAACGTCGTTACCCCGTGGTCGGACGGTTTGGAGCCGTCGGACGCGGAGCTGGATGCGATCGAGGTTGAGTTGCCGCTGATTCTGGCGGAGCGTGACTTGCTCGACGCGCAGATCATGACGATTGACCGCACACCGACCGAGGTCGACGAGCGGCGGATCCGCCGGGCCCGCAACCGGATTCTGGCGGCCCGGCGGGACCTGGCCAACCGCACCGCCGGATCGCCGGTGCCGGGGGATGCGGCATGAGCATCCTGCGGAAGCTCTTCGGGCTGCCCCGGCCGCCGGCGCCGCCCACGCCGCAGCCGGTCGTCCCGCCCGCTGAGTGCGGGGCGGACGACGACTGGATGGGCGGGTCGTGGATGTGGGAGCCGGGCGACCTCGACGACGAGGGGGCTGCCCGGTGAACCGCACCGCCAAAACCCTCCTGGTACTCGCCCTGGTGGCCGTGGTCGGCATGGCGTTCCGGGTCTCCTGGAACGCGCTGCGAGACGTAGCCCGGGCGATCGGCGCGGACAGCGCAGCCGCGACGCTCTACCCGTTCGTAGTCGACGGCCTCATGGCTCTGGCCCTCGTCGCCGCCCTCGTCCTGACCGACGAGGCCCGCAGGTTCGCGCTGCGGGTACTGGCCGCGTACACGATCGCCTCACTGGTCCTGAACTACGTCCACGGACTGCTGCCCGAGCTGCACTCCGCATCGGTCGACTGGAGTCGACTGGCGGACTGGGATCCGGCGAACTGGGCACTCGTGCTGCTCGCAACGTCGTTGCCGGTCGGCTCGATCTACTTCGGCTCCGATCTAGTGGCCAAGGTCCTGCACCACCGACCCCCGATCGAGCCGACTCGGCAGGAATCGACGCAGATCGATGCAAATCGGTCGATGTCTGACCAGGGCGAACCGTCGGCTGAGGAGACAGCCCCGGCGGGGGCGGTGGACTCTTCCCCCGTTGCGGTGGTCGAGCCGATCGCAGCCCTGCCGCAGCTCGCTGTGGCGGCTGAGTCGACGCGTCCTCGTCGGGCGACCGGTCGGGTCCCGGCTGCTGCTCGGTCGAGTCGACCGACCCGCACGGATGCCGAGTTGCTCGATCAGGCGCGGAGCCTGACGGAGTCGTGGCCGGTCGAGAAGCTGACCGGTGAGGGGATCCGCAAGGCCCTGCGCACCTCCGCGGCCAAGGCTCGGGTTGTGCGGGAGACGCTGAAGGCGGAGCGCGAGCGTGACGCGGCCGCCGTGGTGGTGGCCGGATGAACCTGAGGTTCGCCGACTGCTTCGACCCGGCTGGAAGAGTCCACGGCCTGCCCACTTTCCCATGGCGCCTGGCCCCCGAGGGCTTGGCCACCCGCCGGCAGTTACGGGCCCTGGGGCTTCGCCCCGGTGGCCAGGAGATCGCTGGTCAGGTCTTGCGCCCCCGATACCGGCGCGGCCCCCTGACCGCGTACCTGTACCGCGTGGACCGGGCCAAGCCCGTCCGGCCGATGACTCCGGCCAAGGCTGCTGCGCTGGCGAAGGCCAACGCGGCTCGCCGCGCCTGCCCGCAGTGCCGCCAGGACGCTGGATACGTCATCCCGGCCTCGCTCGGCATGTGTGTCCCCTGCGCGTACCCCGATGCCCAGCACGCCGCCTGACCTGACAGCTGAAGGAATCACCGTGTTCGCCGAGATCGCGTTCCTGCTCTACGTCGGTCACCTGCTGGCCGACTACCCGTTCCAGACCGACCACCAGGCCGCTCACAAAGCCGGATGCGGCCGGGAAGGCTGGACGGCCAACATCGCCCACGCCGCGACCCACGTCCTGATCTGCGCCGCCATGCTCGCGCTCGGCACCGTCGCCCTGGGCTGGCATCTGCCGCTCCTGCCCGCGACGGCCGCACTGCTGTGGATCGGTGCCACGCACGGGTTCATCGACCGGCGCTGGCCGGTCGCCGTGTGGATGCGGCTGGCCCGCCAGAGCGGTTGGGCCGCGCACGGCGGCGCCGCACACGTCGACCAGACCGCCCACGTCCTGGCGCTGACGCTCGCCGCGCTCTTCCTCTCCGTCTGACCTCGAAGGGACCCACCATGGCCAGCTTCTACAGCGCTCCCGTCCGTTTCCGCTCCGAGGGCGGCGCGATCGTCGTCGCCGACATCTGGAAGTCCGAATGCGGTGGCTGCGGCGCCGAGACCTATCGCGGAGACCTCCTGAAGTGGGCGCAGGACCACGCGGAGAAGTGCCGCGCCCTGCCCCGCCGCTGACCCCACCGACCCGAGAGGAGCACGCGGGTGAACCACCTTCCCGAACCCGTCCGACCGTCCGTCGTACAGCTCCCGGACGGCACACACGCCTACGCCGACAGCCTGCCCGCCGCGTATGCCGGGCCGCAGGTCGTCCACCAGCACATCCACCAGGCCCCGCCGGACCGCACGGTCCAGCGGATCGCGCTCGGCTCCGGGGTCGGCGCCGGCGCGGTCGCGGCCGGGGTGTACTTCGGCCCGCTGCTCGTCGGCGCGCTGACCGCGATCGCCGCGAACATCGCATTCCTGGCCTTCCTCGCCCTGGTCTTGGGCTGGGGCGTCCACACGGTCGTGAAGTCGGTCGGCAGCCCCGAGGGCACGCAGGCCGAGAAGAACGTGCGCAAGGCCCGCCGCCGTCGCGGCTGACCATCCCTCGTCTCCCGTGAGGAGTGCTCGCATGCTCACGATCATCAGCCGCTACCTGCTCATCGCCCTGGTCGGCCTCGCCCTCGGCATGGCCCTGCTGTGGGTCCAGCGGACCTGCGGCCGGCACATCGGATGGACCGCCTTCCTGGCCGTTGAGGCCGCTCTGGCGGTCCGGCTGCTGCTCTCGCGTCGTCGCTGACGGCTGCCCGATCCACCCGGCCACGTGCCGGGTGGTGAGGGGAGCCGGACAGACCGGCCCGCCGAAGGGAGCCCACTGTGGCGAAGGACCCGAAGTTCACCGCTCGTGAGGTCGCGCAGATCGGCTGGTACACGGCCCGGATGGCCAAGCGCGGGATTGCCGGGGAGAGCGTCCACCTCGGCGACCTGGAACGCAAGGTCGACCGGATCATCGACGGCGCCCGCGAACGGGAAGCCCAGCAGGCCATTGAGCAGGCCGAGGCCGAGAAGGCCGCCCGCAAGGCCAAGCACCGCAAGTAGCTGTGCCCCGGGGCGGCCGTCCTCTCGCCAAAGAACGCCGGCCGCCCCGGGCCCTACCCACTCACCTCTCAGTGAGAGCAGGAGTTCTCAGCATGACCGACAACGTCGTCCCCCTCTTCAAAGACCCCAGCACCGGCACCTACACGATGCCCGGCGACACCCCGCCCGGCCCCGCCCCCGCCGCACCGGCGAAGGCTCGCCCGGTGCGGGTGTGGAAGCGGACCGCACGCTGTCTGCGTACGGCCGTCACCGACGAGCGCACCCGTACCGCCGTGCGGCTGGTGGCCCGGCACGGCATGTACGTGATCGGTGGTACCCGGATCACGGCCAAGCGGACGTGGGACGGGCGGACCGCTTCCCGGTACGAGCGGATGATCCGCGCTGCCGAGGCTGCGGGGAACTTCGATGAGGCCAAGGAGTGGGAGGACCGGCTGACCCGCTACCGGGCCGCCCGCCACCACCGGCGCATGGACCTGATCAAGGCCCCCAAGGAAGTGGCCATGAGCGCGCTGTACGGGGCTGGCTTCACGATCGGCGGGCTGCTCGCGCTGGGGATCGTGCTGGCCATAGCGAACAAGGACATCACGTGGGTGATCGGCCCGATCGGTACGGTGATCGAGGCGATCCGGTGGGCGGTCATGGTTGCCACCGTGGTGTGGGGCCCGGCCGTCATGGTCGGCCCGTGGCTGGCCTTACTGGCCCTGTGGGGAGTGGGCCGTCGCCAGGAGACCGCACCGCAGTGGGCGCTCCCTGCCCAGCAGCGCGACGACGCGGGCGCCCCGATCACCCCGTCGATCGTGGTCACTGCCCTGCGGGACCTTGGGATTGCCCCTCTGCGCAAGGCCATCAAGGACATGGGGGATGCCGGAGCAGCGATGCTCGGCCCGATCCGGATCGCAGGATGTGGCGTGGAAGTCGACGTCACCCTCCCCTCCGGCGTCTCGACCGCCGAGGTCCAGGGCCGCCGCAGGAAGCTCGCCGAGAACCTCGCCCGCCACGAACACGAAGTGTTCATCACCCTGCCGGCTGCCGCCCGCACCGTGCGGCTGTGGATCGCCGACTCCGGCGCGCTCGACGAGCCGATCGGCCCCTCCCCGCTGGTGACCGACGAGACGATGACCGCGAACTACAAGACCGGCAAGGCACCGTGGGGGCAGGACCTGCGGGGCGATGGGGCCACGCTCAGCATCTATCAGCGGATGCTGCTGATCACGGGTCTCTCCAACCAGGGCAAGACGGCCGCCCTGCGCGCACTCGCCTTGTGGGCGGCGCTCGACCGCACGGTCGAGTTCCGGATCGCCGACCTCAAGGGCGTGGGCGACTGGGACATGTTCGACGGCGGCCTGGCCACCACCCTGATCCAGGGCCCGACCGACGAGCACGTCATCCGGGCAACGGAGATGGTGGAGGGCCTGGTCGCGGAGATGGAACGCCGGATCCAGGCCCCGGCCGGCACCGTGTTCACGCCGCTGATCGGCATCGTCGATGAGGCGCAGGTCGCGTTCATGTGCCCCGCCATCGACAGCGAGAAGAAGCCCTACGGCGGATCCAAGGCCACCTCCCGGTACTTCATGGCCGTCCGGAAGATCCACAACCAGGGACGGGCTGTGGACGTGCTGCTGTGGGAGGGCACGCAGGACCCCACCGACCAGAACCTCCCCAAGCTTGTCCGAGAAGGCGCCCACACCCGCATCTCGCTGGTGCTGGGCACCGAGTCTCAGGCTCGCATGGCCCTTGGGGACAAGGCCGTCGACGGCGGGGCCGCCCCGCACCTGCTCCGCCAGGGCCTCGACAAGGGGACCGTGGTCGTCGCCTCGGATGGCATCACCATCCCGGCCGGGCAGGCGTCCATCACCGTGCGGACGCACTACATCGACACCGACACAGCCGCCCTCGTCGCCGACCGGGCCAAGGCCCTGCGCAGCGGCGTCGTCACCACGGACGCCACCCCGGACGCGGACGAGCACGACCCGCTCACCGACATCCTCACCGTCCTCGGCACCGAGACCCGCGTGCTCACTCAGGAAGTCCTCAAGCGGCTGGCCGCGCTGAACGCCAAGGCGTACGGCTCGTGGTCGTTCATCGACCTCAAGGCCGTCCTGGAGGGCACCGGGGCGGAGCCGTACAAGTCCGACGGGCGGATGGTCATCAGCCGCGACCGCATCGCCCGCGTCCTCGCCAGCCGCCCCGACGAGGGTTCCGTTTCTGCCGCCGAGTAGAGGGAGCCGACCCCCGCACGGCCAGGGAGGCAGGGAGAACTCCCTGAGCCCCTCCCTGACCCAACTCCCTGGCGCTGACCTGCGCAAACGATCTGCCAGGGAGGCAGGGAGGCGCCGCAGGTCAGACCCCCGAAACCCCCTCCACACGCACCCCGACCTGGGGTGCCCCTGCCTCCCTGCAGTACCAACAGCCGCAATTCCGCTTCAGCTCAAGGAGGACCGTGCGACTGCGCATCCGACACTCCACCTGGCCCCGGCTGGCCCTGATCCTGACCGACACCCCCACCCCCGCCTGCCCGGACTGTGGCGGGGAGGGCGGGCACCACCACGACTACGGCGACTACGAGACCGGCGAGTACGCCGGCACCGAGTGGGAGCCCTGCCACTGCTGGGACGAAACCCGCCGCTGGGTCGTCCTTCCGCTTCCGCGTCTGCCCCGCCCCCAGCGCACCGGCATCGACCCGTGGGGCGACGAGCCCCCGTTCTGACAACCAACGGGCGGCCCCCTCACGCCAATGACCGGGGCCGCCCTCATCCAGCCCTGCCAAGAACTGGAGAGACCAGCATGACCCACCCGACCGACTTCCCGCGAGACCCCGCCCGACCGGCCTTACCCGAACACCTCCTCACCGCACTCTGGCTCGCCGAACTCGGCCTGCCCGTAATGCCGCTGCGGGCGGGCAAGCTCCCGTTCGGGAACTGCCCGGCATGCGCGGACTCGGGCTGCGGCGACCGGCCCCACATGAAGGCCGCCGGGCCCTGCCAGTGCCCCGCCCCCTGTCACGCGTGGGCCGCCGCCACGACCGACACCGCCACCCTGACCTCCGCGGCGTGGGCCCGGGCCTGGCAGCAGGCCGCAGCGGTCGCCTACCACCCCGGCGGGGGCGGCTTCACTGTCGTGGACCTCGACAACGACGAAGCCGTCGCATGGGCCCGCCAGACGCTTCCCGCGACCAAGACCGTGCCGACGACACGCGGGGAGCACTGGATCTACCGGGGCGCCATGCAGTCCGCCAACCACGTCCGGCCCGGCGTCGACATCAAGTCCCTCATGTCCTACACCGTCTGGCGGGGCCCCGGCACCGGCACCATCACGGCTCTGCCGGATGCCGTCCGCGCGCTGGTCGTGAAGGAAGAGACCACCCAGCCCCCTCGGGTGGAGGTGGACTCTTCGTCTCCCGCCCGCGCCCGGTGGGACCGGTCGGTGGCCACCGGATGTCGCCACACCGACACCTTCGTCCAGACCGCCCTGGACCGGGGACTGGCCATGGTCGCCGCCTGCCTCAACGAGGGCGCCGGCAGCACCTCCTACGGAGTGGCCCGATTCCTCGCCAGCCAGCACACCGCGTGCCCCGGGCCGTGCGGCCTGGAGAGCATCGAACGGCAGATCATCGACACCGCCGTCGCCGTGGGCGTGCCCGAGAAGTACGCCGCCCGCGCGGTCACCAACGGCCTCAACGCGGTTGCGGTGAGGGCATCGTGACCACCCGCCCCGACTCCGCCGAACCGGCCCCCGCCCCGGACGGCAGTAGCGCGCCGAAGGTCGTCGCCGAAGGCGTCCCTTCTGCCCTTCGCTCTGACCCGCGCTGGGACGACGGGCGCCGGCCCCTCGCCTGGATTCACATCACCGCCCCCGGCCGCGGTGTGACCCCGTCCGTCCGGTCCTGGTGCGTATGTGGGCGGGACCTGTTCGCCGCTGGCCAGCGGCGGGCGCTCGCCCTGATCGCCGACCATGAGCAGCACCGCGCCGCCTGCCCGTACATCGCCCCGCAGGAAAGGAGGAAGGCCGCATGAGCCTTGCCAAGGAGCTGCCCGCTCCGTCCAACCCGATGGCTGTCGCCCGCCAGATCGTGCCCGGCTGGGAAGACGAGCAGGGGCGTCTGCGGTGCAGGCGGTGGCGGGGAGCGTGGATGCGCTGGACCGGCACCTGCTGGCGCGAGTTCGAGGAGCAGCAGATGCGCGCCGCCCTCTACAAGCAGTTGGAGCACGCCACCTACGTCGCCGGCACCGACAAGGACGGTCTGCCGGAGGTCAGGGACTGGGCTCCCACCCGCACCAAGCTCAGCAACCTCCTGGACGCCCTCTTCGCCATCACCCTCCTGCCCTCCGAGGTGGACGCCCCGTCCTGGATCGGGAGCGAGGACTCCGCGGCGGATCGCAGCCCGATCGTCGCCTGCCAGAACGGACTCCTGCGGATCCGGGACCGGGCGCTGCTGCCGCACACGCCCGGCTTCTTCAACCTCGTCTCTGTGCCGTTCGCCTACGACAGGCACGCGGCGGCCCCGGCCTGGGAGAAGTTCCTGCAACAGCTTTGGCCCGACGACCCCAGCGCCATCCAGGCCTTGCAGGAGTGGTTCGGCTACGTCCTCTCCGGTCGCACCGACCAGCAGAAGATCCTGCTCATGAAAGGGCCCACCCGGTCCGGGAAGGGCACCATCACCCGGATCCTGACCGAGTTCGTCGGAAAGAAGAACATCGCCGGACCCACCCTGGCCAGCCTCGGCACCAACTTCGGGCTGTCCTCGCTGGTCGACAAGCCCTTGGCCGTCATCTCCGACGCTCGTCTGACCGGCAACGAGGGAGGCCAGGTAGTAGAACGGCTCCTCACGATTTCGGGCGAGGACACCATCGACATCGACCGGAAGTACCGCGACCTGTGGACCGGAAAGCTTCCGACCCGGTTGATGATCCTCACCAACGAGCTGCCCAGCTTCGGGGACAGCAGTGGCGTGATCGCACGACGGTTCATCGTCCTCAACATGACCGTCTCGTGGCTCGGCAAGGAAGACACCACCCTCGACGAATCCCTCAAGCGCGAGATGCCTGGGATCCTGAACTGGGCCCTTGACGGACTCGCCCGGCTCCAGCAGACCGGACGGATCACCCAACCCGCCTCCTCGCAGGACGCGATCACGATCATGCAGGACACCGCGTCCCCGACCAGCGCATTCGTTCGCGAGCGCTGCACCACGGGCCCGGACTGCGATGTCCCCGTGGATGCCCTGTGGAATGTCTGGCGGGAGTGGGCCGAGGACAACGGCGTGCGTGCCGGAACCAAGCAGGTCTTCGGCCGCAACCTCCAGTCGGTCGTCCCCAAGCTCCACCGGGAACGTCCCCGAGACGAGTACGGCCGGCAGATCCCGACGTACACCGGGATCACGCTCAACCAGTCCGCTCCACATTCCCCTGAGTCACGAC
>NZ_JBHYVA010000056.1:12678-21682 GCF_042750055.1 Streptomyces sp. NPDC059456 | reverse complement strand
TCACTGGCTTTGGTGGGCTCGGTTTTGTTTAAACGACCCCGGCCGTCCGGGGCCCAACACGACGCAGAGCGTCACCACGGCGTCCGCCGCCCCGGGGGGGGGCGTCTCCACCCCCGCCCCGGCCGCCGCTCCGGCGGCCGCCTCCGCGCAGGCCCTCGACGCGGCGAAGGCGGTCGGCTCCAAGGCCGACAAGGCCGACGTCGCGCCCCGCAAGGTCGTGTGGATGGCCAAGGGCGTACCCACCCTCGCCTACGAGACCGTCATCGGCGGGCTCCAGGACGACGGCACCCCGAACCAGCTTCACGTCATCACCGATGCAAAGACCGGTGCCAAGCTCCACCAGTGGCAGGGCATCGAGACCGGTGTCGGCAACACCCACTACAGCGGTCAGGTCACCCTCGGCACGTCGAAGTCCGGTTCGAACTTCACGCTGAACGACACGGGCCGCGGCGGCCACAAGACGTACAACCTCAACCGCGGTACGTCCGGCACCGGCTCGCTGTTCAGCCAGACCACCGACACCTGGGGCAACGGGGCCAACTCCAACGCCGCCACCGCGGGCGCCGACGCCGCCTACGGCGCCGGGGTCACGTGGGACTTCTACAAGAACGTCCTGGGCCGGTCCGGCATCCGCGGCGACGGCGTCGCCGCCTACTCCCGGGTCCACTACGGGAACGCGTACGTCAACGCCTTCTGGGACGACAGCTGCTTCTGCATGACGTACGGCGACGGAACGGGCAACAACGACCCGCTGACCTCGCTGGACGTCGCCGGGCACGAGATGACGCACGGCGTCACCGCCGCCACCGCCGGCCTCGAGTACAGCGACGAGTCGGGCGGCCTGAACGAGGCGACCTCCGACATCATGGGCACCTCCGTCGAGTTCTACGCGAACAACTCCAGCGCGCCGGGCAACTACCTCATCGGCGAGCAGATCAACATCAACGGCGACGGCACCCCGCTGCGCTACATGGACAAGCCGAGCAAGGACGGCGGCTCCGCGGACGCGTGGTACTCCGGCGTCGGCAACCTCGACGTGCACTACTCCTCGGGCCCGGCCAACCACTGGTTCTACCTGGCCTCCGAGGGCTCCGGCGCCAAGACGATCAACGGGGTCAGCTACAACTCGCCGACCTCCGACGGGCTGCCCGTCACCGGCATCGGCCGGGACAAGGCGCAGCTGATCTGGTACAAGGCGCTCACCACCAAGTTCAACTCCAGCACCGACTACAAGGGCGCCCGCGACGGCACGATCGCCGCGGCGACCGAGCTGTACGGCGCCGGCAGCGCCGAGGTCAAGAACATCACCGACGCGTGGGCCGCGGTCAACGTCGGCGCCCGTTCGAACGGCGGCACCCCCACCCCGGGCAACGTCTTCGAGAGCACCTCTCGGGTCGCCATTCCGGACTCCCCCGGTCCCGCGGTCACCTCGTCGGTGAGCGTCACCGGGGTCACCGGCAACGCGCCGAGCGCCCTCAAGGTCGGCGTGAAGATCACCCACACCTACATCGGTGACCTCCAGATCGACCTCGTGGCGCCCAACGGGACGTCGTACCGTCTGCAGAACTCCTCTTCGGACTCCACGGCGAACCTCGACAAGACGTACACCGTCAACGCCTCGGCCGTCACGGCCAACGGCACCTGGAAGCTGAAGGTCCAGGACAAGGGCGCCGCGGACACCGGCACCATCACCGACTTCAAGCTCACCTTCTGACCGGCTCCGGCCGGCTCCGGCCGGCTGAGCGTGCATGACCTGAACCTGCACGGTGCCCGAACCCGGGTACGCCGACGCCCCCGCCTCCAGGACACAGGAGGACGGGGGCGTCGTGCCGTGCGCGCAGCGCTGCGGTTCAGGCCCTCAGCAGGCGGAGGCCGAGGTCCGCGACGTCGAGCTCGGCGAGGTCGCTGTTGCGCTCGGCCCACCGGCCGGATCCGAGGTCGTCGCCGAGGCGCTGCACGGCCCGCCGCTCGGCCTCCGGCCCGACCCTGGTCCACACCGACATCGCACGGCGCACGCGATCCTCCAGGTAGGCCTCCGGCCGGCGCCAGTACGCCTCGAACAGGCCGTCAGTACAGTCCCACGGGACGGGCACCGGCTCCACGCGGGCGCCGATCGCGTCGGCCATCCCCGCGAGCGGGGGAAAACCGGCGAGGACGGCAGCGAACTCGGGCAGGTAGTCGCGGGTGAGCCAGAACCGGTCCTGCCATCCGGGTTCGTCGGTGTCGAACGTGAGCACCACCACGCGTCGCGCGACGCGCCGCATCTCGCGCAGTCCCGCCATCGGGTCTTCCCAATGGTGAACGGTGGAGACGGCCATCGCGACGTCGAAGGACCGGTCCTCGAACGGCAGGCTCTCCGCGGCGGCGGCCACGCACGGCGCCGCGCCGGCGGGCCGCTGTCCCCGCATGACCGCCGATGGCTCCACCGCGGTGACGTCACGGTCGGCGGGCTCGTAGGAGCCGGTGCCGGCCCCGACGTTCAGCACCGTCCGTGCGTCGCCGAGTGCGTCCCAGATCTGCGCGGCGATCCGCGGGTCGGTATGCCGTGTCGCGGTGTAGGCGCCGCCGATCGCGTCGTACAACCGTGCACCGAGCACCTCCAGTTGCTCCTCCGGTGTCACCTTCAGCCCCTTCGATCGTGCCTCGAGTTCCCTGTCGATGGCGTCCACCATGGCGGCAGCTCGATCACGCCGCTCCAGCAGCAGGCCGCGCAGTCGGCGCAGGTGCGCGACCGCATCGGTGGACGGGTCGCCGACCAGTTCGGCGACCTCGCGCAGCCCGAAGCCCAGCCGCCGATAGGCCAGCACCTCGCGCAGCCGCTCCACGTCGTCCGCCGAGTAGGCCCGGTACCCGGCCGCGGTCCTCGCCGACGGCCGGACGAGTCCTACGCCGTCATAGTGATGCAGCGTGCGCACGCTCACGCCGGCCAACTCTGCCACGCGTCCCACGGTCCAGTGATCCTCCACGGCACCGACTATGCAGCCTGACGCCACGTGAGGGTCAAGAACCCGGATCGCGGGCACCAGGAGCCGAACCCGAGACGGCGTCCCGGGCGACCTGAGCTGCGGTGGCGGGAACGAGGGATCAGACGCGTCGGCCGACGGCCGTGACGGTGGCCAGCCCGGGGGCCGTGAAGTCCGCGGCGGTCACCTGGTGCGAAAACGCGGCGAGTTCATCCGGGGCGACGCCGAAGTCCTGCCTGAGATCGGCGCTGAGCTGTTCGGCGCTCAGCCGCCAGAACCGGCCCATGGGCGTACGGCCCACCCGGCTGGTCCGCGTGTCGCCGTGTACGTCGGTGAGCCCGGCCGCGCTCAGCAGCTCGGGCAGCGTACGGGCCCAACGGGAGTCGGTGCCGATGCGGCGCTCCACGGCATCGCACATGGCGAGGCTCACCTTCCGGTACGGCTGCTCCGGCGAGGTCTCCAGCGGGAACCGCACGGGGTCCTCGATGACCAGCCAGCCGCCGGGCGCCAGCCGGCGCGCCATCCGCTCCAGCACCTCCTGCCGGGCGGGCAGGTGGGACAGGAGCCAGCGGGCGTGGATGAGATCGAAGGACTCCTCGGGGAACTCATCGGCGGTCACGTCGAACCGCCGGACTTCCAGCCCCGGTACGCCCCGTGCCCGCAGGTGCACCGGATCCCGGTCGGCGGCGACCACGTGCCCCGCCGGAAGGCGCCGGACGAGCCACTCCCCGACCGTGCCCAGTCCTGACCCGACCTCCAGACACCGGGCGTCCTCCCGCAGTGGCAGTTGTTCCAGCCGGTGGAACGTCCCCGGGTCCAGTGCCTGTGCCAGCGCCTCCAGACGGGCCGTCTCGGCGGGGTGCGCGTGGGAGAAGAGCTGGTCGCCGTACTGCTCCGTGTCCAACACCGTGTCGCCTCCCTGCACCGGTCGCATGCGGCGCACCGGGTTCCGTTCCGCACCGCCACGCCCGATCGGCATCCGTTGAGGGCAGTATCCGGCGTGCCGGCCGGCTCGACGACGATCCGGTGCGGTTTCCGTCAGGTAGTGGGACGCGAGGACCGGTCCTACCCATCGGCTCTGGGGTCGCCGGCGCTGCGGGGTGAGTACGGCAACTCATGACCGGAACCCGGCAGCGGCCGACGATGAGGACGTCAGCGCAGCGCAAGAAGAACGAGGCCGTCCATGCTCAGCCGCATCGCCGCAGCAGTCGTCCCCATCGCCGGGAGACTGACCGTTACGTCCGAACCCGCATCGGGGCCCGGCGCCGGCAGCATCCTGGTGGCCAACCACACCTCGCTCGCCGATCCGGCCGTCGTGATCGCAGCGCTGCGCCGGTACGGGATCGAGCCCGTCGTCATGGCCACCGCCGGCCTGTGGCGGCTGCCGCTGCTCGGAGCGGCGCTGCGCCGCGAGGGGTACATCCCGGTCCGGCGCGGCACCGCCCGCGCCGGCGAATGCCTTGACGCCGCAGCCGCCGCCCTTGCGGCCGGGCGCTGCGTCCTGCTCTACGGTGAAGGCCGGCTGCCCGAACGCACCGATGCGGGCGAGGCGGCTCCGGGGCCCTTCCGCAGCGGCCCGGCGCGGCTGGCCGGTATGACGGGAGCGCCGGTCGTGCCGGTCGGCCAGGCCGGTGCCCGCCGCCTGTGCTCGGGCGGGCCGGTCAAACAACTCGCGGGAGCCGTGACCGCGCCGCTGCGGCGGCCGGACCTGCACGTGCACATCGGCGCACCGCTGCACCTTCGCGGCGCGGTCCCGGAAACGACGCTCCGCATCCAGGCCGCCGTCAGCGCCGCATGGCAGAACGCGAACCGCGCCCAGAGCCGGTAGTGCCGCGAACCGTCCGCCGCCGGGCCACCGGAGCCACTGGGGCCACCGGGGCCGCCACAGGTCTCAGGATGCAGAAGGCACTGGTGGCCGCAGAGCCGACCTTGCGAGGATGGAGGTCCAACACACCTTCTCCGGAAGTGAGTTCATGAACGAGAAAGACCCCAAGGTCGAGGCAGTCCAGAACTTCTTCGCCGCCTACGCGGCCGGTGACGTCGAGGGCATGAGCGCCGTCCTCGCACCGGACATCCAGTGGACGATCCCCGGACGGCATCCGCTGTCCGGTACCAAGCGCGGCGTCGCCGAAGTCCGCAGCTTCTTCGACCAGCTCGGCAAGGCCGGATTCCAGGCCGAGCCGATCTTCTTCGGCAGCAACGAGGACCACGTCGTGGACATCCACCGCGGCTGGACGACCGCGGGCACCGGCAAGGTGGACACGACCTGGGCCCTGGTCTGGCACTTCAACGCCGACGGCCAGGTCGACCGCGTGGTCAACCTGAGCGGCGACCAGCACCAGATGGACAACTTCATCTGGGACAACTTCACCCTCGCGCCGCTGCCCGACCGCCTCGCCTGACCGTCTCGCCCGACCGCCGCCGGCGGGCCCCGGCTCCGCCCGAGCGACGGGCGGGCGGAGCCGGACACCGGCCCGGTCCCGCCGTACGGCCCGTCAGGCCACGAGTGCGTAGATGCTGCTGGCGGTGAGCCAGAGTCCGGCCAGCAGGGAGAGGGTGACGATCAGCGGGTCCTGGTGGTGCTCGAGCCAGGTCCGCAGGGCGCTCAGCCGGGCCTGGGCGGCAGCCGGCGCCCAGACGGTGTACAGCTCCATGACCAGGAGGCTGAGAGTGGCCAGCAGACAGTAGCCGGTCAGGGCGAGCCAGTCGGAGAGGGAGGAGAGGTCGGCTTCGACGACCGTGGCGGCGCCGGCAGCGACCAGGGCCCACGGCTGGAGCAGCCAGGCGAGTGCGGCGGCGGTGGCCGACGAGGCGTTGTCGACCCGGCCCGTCCAGCTCGGTGGCCGGTGCGGGCGGGGCCGCCGCCGGAACCGGTATCCGCCGAACAGCACGAGACCGACGCCGATCCCGAGTTTGGCGGCGACTGCGGCGGTCGACGGTGTGCTGTGGTGCAGGGGCGGAGCCCCGCCGGTCAGCAGTACCACACAGGCGACCACCGCGACCAGGTCGGCCAGCCAGGACAACAAGAAGGCGAGGCCCTTGCGAACACCGCGGCGCGACGCGAGCAGCAGGATGAACGCACTGTTGTGCAGCGGTCCGAGAGTGATGGCCGTGCCGATCACGACCAGGTCGACGACCATCGGCACAACCGCTCCCGGAGGTGAGGGCCGCCCGGGATCCCCGGACGGGCGTTCTGCACGGGCGTACCCGGTGGAGTGGGCAGGGCAGTGGTGGTCACGCGGCGGGCGCGGCCGGTTGTGGTCGTGCTTCGGGTGGCGGCGCCGCGGGGAGGCGGGCGAGCCGGAGCGTACCGACGTAGGCGACCACCACGGCTACGATCACCAGCGGCATCACGGTCAGACCCGTCGTGCCGAGCAGCAGGCTGGCCAGCATCACAGACGTCATCGGCAGTTTCAGCATCGCCACCGTCATCGCGCCGATCCCGAGGGCGAATCCGGCGGTGGTTCCCATGCCGGGCAGGTGGGAGAGCGCGAGGCCGCCGACCGCGCCCACGAACACGGCGGGGAAGACGGGGCCGCCGCGGAAGGCGCTCATCGAGGCGCAATAGGCCAGTGACTTGCACACCAGCAGGACGAGCAGGGTGGCCGCCGTGTAGCCCGCACTGTCCGCCAGCAGGGGGCCGAGCGCGTCCTGGCCGGAGAACAGCACGCCGGTGACCGGCCGGTCGGTGATCACTGCGTACAGCAGCGCGATCACGCCGACGGCGAGGCCCATCAGCACGGTGAGCGGCAGCCGGTGACGGTCGACCCGGGCTTGCAGGGCGAGCGAGGAGCGGCGGATCGCCTCCCCGAGGAATGCGGCGATGACGCCCGCGACGATCGCCCAGGCGAACTCGCCGAGGGTGGGGGTGCCTGCGGCCGGTACGTGGCTCAGTTCCAGGGAGTAGGTGCCGAGGCCGGTCCAGGCGCCGAGGCCGGTGAAGATCAGCGACCCGACGCCGGCGGACAGCAGGCCGGGCACCAGCACCACGCCCATCATGGGGCCGCCGAGCCCGGTGGCCTCCATCAGCAGGAAGGCGCCGACCAGCGGGGATCCCAGGAGTTCGCTGATGGCCGCGAAGCTGCCGGCCGCGCCGATCACGGCTGCGGCGCTGGGGGCTGCGTCGCGTTTCAGCAGTCTGACCGCGCCGACGGCGAGCCCGCCGCCGAGTGCGATCAGCGGGGCCTCCGGGCCGAGCACGACCCCCAGGCTGAGCGAGGCGATCGCGGCGGCCGCCACCCCGGGCACGGTGGCGAACGAGGGTGCACCGCCGGTCTTGAGGCCCTCGGCCGGCTTGTGGCCGCCGCCACCGGGGAAGTACCGGATCGTGAGGGCGACCAGTACGCCTGCCACCGCGAGCGGCGGGATCGCCCACCAGTCGGGAGCGTCCTGGAAGCCGAAGGTCTTCGGCAGGTCGCTGTAGACCAGCGACTGGAGTTCGGAGACCAGGGCCAGGAAGCCGAACGCGGCGGCCGAAATCGGGACGCCGAGCAGGGCCGAGACCACCAGCACCCACGCGTATCCGCGGGTGCGGACGATCGCCAGCGGGTCGTTCGGCGCTCCGGCGGGCGCGGTGGGCGGTCCGGCTGGCATGTGCATCGTCTCCTCGGAGTCCGGTCCGACCGCTCTGTCGGCGTCGACCACGGGGGACGGGTGGGGGATCCGTCCTGAGCATCATTGCGGGCGCAAGCGGCTCCGTACCGCTGCGGCACGCTCGAACTTGTGATCCGTGGCCGGCCGGATCAGTACCTCCGGCGGCGGGCCCGGGCCGCTGACCGGAACGGTCCCTCAGGCGAGGACGTTCACGGCTCGGGCGACGACGAGTCCCAGGATGATCAGCGAGACGATGGACTGGAGGGTCATGACGCTCTTGGCCCAGGGGGCGAGCGGCATCACATCGGTGGGGCTCAATGCGGTGGAGTTGGTGAACCCGAGGTAGAGGTAGTCGACGTAGCGGGGTCGCCAGTGCGAGGCGTTCAGCTCGGGGCTGAGGTGCTGGGGAAAGGCGAGCGCCGGAGTGGCGGGCATGTGGTGGGCGCGGGCGGCGGGCCCGCCGCTGTCCAGTTCGAAGTACAGGAGGGAGAACGCGAGGATGGTGGTGGCCCAGACGCTTCCCCCTGCCAGCAGGAGGGCAGTGGCGGAGTTCGTCTCGGTTCCGCCGTGGATGAGGTCGTCGATCAGCTGAACGGTCGACCAGATGGCGCTGCACACGAGGACGACGACCAAGGCGATCGACGTCGAGCGCAGGACGGTGGAGCGGCGGCTGATCCGGACCGGATCGCCCGAGATCAGCGCTACCAGCAGGAGCCCTTCGGCCACGGGAAGCGCCCATCGTGGCCCGAGCCGCAGATCGTCGGGCAGGAGCAGGGTCAGCACGGCGGAGGCGATGACCGCTGCGGCCATCGGCCAGCGGCTCTCGACGAGGACGGCGGGTTGGGGCAGTCGCTCCGGCTCGCGCGGATCGCCCGTACGGTGGATGTCGGAGGGTTTCTGTCCGGTCACGGCCGATGACTTCCTGGGCTCGATGGCAGCCCGGATCGCATGTGCCCGCGGTCACGGGGCACGGGCGTCGCGGACGATGTCGATCTGGACCTCGGGGCAACCGTAGACCGGGGCGGCCGGAGGGCACGGGCGACACGCTCCGTATGCACATGCCCGGTTCACACGCCTGCCGGTGCATCAGCCCATCCGTCCGGAGGCCGGGAAAGCCGAAGGTCCGGCCGGTCGTGGTCACGGTCCCGGAGACTCCGGGCCGCCCGGTGGCCCGCACGGACCTCTTCGCGTCCCTGGTGGCGCGAGGGCCTGCCGGGGAAGAGGAACGGGAACTCGTGGCCGGACCTCACGGGTGCCGGGGCCGGGGCCGGCAGAGGTGGTGTCCGGCATGGCGGCCGGCCTCCGAGTTCTGCTCGTGCCCATCGGCTCGGTACCCGGCGGCGGGGGCGGGGGCCGGCGCCCGGGCGCGGGCGACACCCCCCAACCCCCACCCACCGCGGGGGGGGCGGGGGGGTGCGCTAGCGCGACCAGGTGTGCTCTATAAGATC
>NZ_JBHYVA010000056.1:0-12668 GCF_042750055.1 Streptomyces sp. NPDC059456 | reverse complement strand
GGGGGGGGCGGCCGCCCCTCTTTTTTCGCGCGGCCCCCGGGGGGCCGCGCCGCCCGGGGGCGGCGCGGGCGCCCCGCGCCGGCCTCTTCCCCAAGCCGTCAGCAGCCCTTGTTGATGGCCTTCGTGCCGACGTAGAGGACACCGTTGGAGTTCATGTCGACGGTCGAGCCGCCACCCCCCTTGGTGTTGGAGGCCCAGACCACGCCGCCGCTGCTGTTGTAGACCACGAAGTTGCCGTCCGTCTGGTAGACAGCCCAGTTGTTGTTCCCGGAGCCCCAGCTGTTCGTCGCCCAGCAGGCGTAGCGGCTGCCGTCGTCGAACCGGAGGTACTCGACCAGGTTGCCGTCGTTCTGCATGACGAGCTGGATCTGCCAGCCCTGGGGGGAGTACCGATAGATCATCTGCCCGACGTGCAGGGCCTCGCCCCGGTACAGGAAGCTTTGGCCTGCGGCCGCCGACGAGGTTCCGGCGGTGCCGATGAGTGCGGTCACGGCCATTGCGACCGCCGCGGCGGTCGTCGCAAGCCTGCGGGTCATGCTCATGGTCCTCCATTCGAAACGTTCCAGGCGTGTGGTACTGGGTGCGGGCCTCCGGCAGACCGGCTCGTCATGCGAGTGAGGGTCTGTGGCTGCCGCGACTCCCTCGTAGAAGATGCCAACGGCCCGCGCGACGGAGTTGACGTGGCGTGCAGGATCGCTTGACATTTCGCGCGCTCGTCCATGCCCGCACCGTCGGTCAAGGGCCTTCCGCACGGGCCGGGCCGACCCGTCACGCCACGCGAAACGCCAGCCGAATCCCCGTGCGTCGGCAGCGGTTCCCGCTGCATCCTGGTCTCGTCGAGGAGATCCAACAGGGGGCGCTGGATGTGGTCGGTGTTGTCAACGGGCGAGGTACCGGCGGGGGAACGGTTCGACTGGTATTCCGACATCGTCTCGCGTGAGGTGATGCCCACCGCGCTCAGCAGCGAGCGGCCCGCCGAGTTCCACGGGGAGGCCGCGGTGCTGGACCTGGGACGGATCCGTGCGTCGCGGTTCTCCCTGTCGCCCCTGCGTTCTCGGCGCACGGCCGCGATGATCCGGCGCGGCGACCCGGAGCAGTACCAGCTGGCCCTCCTGCGCAAGGGAGCCACGTCGCTGTCGCAGCACCGGAACGAGTGCACCATCGGAGCCGGTGACCTCATGCTCTGGGACACCTCGCGCCCCTCCGACAACCAGATGTCCGCCGGGGCCGGCCAGGTGCAGGCGACGATCCTGCTGCTGCCCCGGACCGTCATGCCGCTGCGCACCCAGCGCCTGGACCAGGTGCTGGCCCGCCGCATCCCGGGCGACTGGGGCATGGCCGCGATCCTGGCGTCCTTCATGAACGCGCTCGAAGTCCACGGCGCCGAATGCAGTCCGCAGGAGCTGCGCCGTCTCGGAGCGGTCGCCGTCGACCTCGCGACGGCTTGCCTGGCCCAGCACCTGGACACCGAGGACCAGCTTCCCGCCGAAGTCCGGACGCAGGCGCTGGTGCAGCGGATCCACGCCTTCATCGAGCACAACCTCGGCGACCCGCAGCTGAATCCGGCGGCGGTCGCCGCGCACCACCACATCTCGGTGCGCACGCTCCACCAGCTGTTCCACGACCAGGGCGAGAGCGTCCGGGCCCGGATCAGCCGACGCCGCCTCGAACAGTGCCGCAGCGACCTCGCCCACCCCGGTCTGAGCGCCCGCCATGTGAGCTCCATCGCCGCCCGCTGGGGCTTCAGCGGACCGGCGGTCTTCAGTCGTTCCTTCCGCGAGGCGTACGGAATCAGCCCCACCGAGTTCCGTGCACTGTCAACCGACGGCTTCCGGGCCGGGCGTTCTCTCGCACCGGCGCATCCTTCCGGAGGCTGACCCGCCACTCCCCCGTGCAGACGCCGGTGCCACCTCGGGGATGACGACCCGCCGTCACGGGCCGTGGAGGCTGGTGGCATGACAGCGATCGACGTACCTCACCCGGCCACGACTGCGCAGGGCACCGAAAGGCCCGTCCCACCGTGGGCCTCCCTCGTCGCTCATGCAATCCCCTTGCTTCTGCTGCCCCAGTGCCTGTGGCGGTTGCCGTTCGCCTTCGGCTTCGAGATGGGGCTGGAGGCGGACGGGTCGATGCCGTCGTCGTTGTGGGTGTCCGTCCCCTACGTCTTCGGGCTCAGCCTGATCACGGAGGGGTTGGCGTTGCTGTCCCTCGGTCTGGTGCGGGGATGGGGCGAGGTCGTCCCCCCATGGCTTCCGTTTCTCGGCGGAAAGCGGATCAGCCCGTTCGCAGCGATCGTTCCCGCCGCCCTCGGCGGCCTGGGCGCGACCGCCTTCTGGGCGCCCGTGGTGCTGAGCTGGTTCGGTGTGGGTGACGCCGCCGGGTACAGCAGTGACGGCTGGCAGACCCTGGCCCTGCTCTGCATCACGCCCGGGACGCTGTGGGGACCGCTCGTACTGCTGCTGACCTGCGCCTACTACGTGCGCCGCTGCCGCCCCGCCAAGCACCGCGGACCCAGGGGTGGTTCCACCGCCGCCTGAACCGCACGGCCTCAGAGGTGTCCCGGACGGCTCAGCTCGGCCACGCTCTCGGCCCGGGCCCACACCGTCAGGAAGGACATCCTCAAACAAGCGGCCAGCGCCGGGTGTTCGATGAACAGGGCGGTGGTGGCACCGGTGCCGGCCATCGGGTCGGGCATGTCGCACAGCACCAGCGAGGCATCGGCGACCACCAGCTTCAGCGGGAGCTCCGGCGCGAACCGGGACTCCTCCCCCGCCTCGCCGAACCGCCGTACGTTCTCCAGCACCTCCGCGTCGCCGAGGGCGTCATGGGTGTACACCGCGCGGGCCGTGCCCCCGGCCCGGCGCAGCCTGCGGACGGTCCTGATGCCCTCCGTATTGGCTGCGGGGGCGACGAAGGGGGGTTTGCAGAAGGTGAGCAGCTCGTGTGCGGCCTGCTCCTGGATGCTCGCGAAGCGGTCGGTGATCGCCTTGGGGTCGCGCAGCACTTCGATGTAGTCGAGCGGGTCGGTGTGCGTCTGCCCGGCGGTCCAGAGGGGGGTCAGCGCGGCGGCGAGCGCACCGGAGGCCCGGTCCATCCGCTCCAGGGACTCCCGTTGCAGGGCCATCAGCCGGGCGAGGGCCAGTTCCGGGGCCACGGCGGAGAAGCTCGCCACCCGTCCGGGACGCAGGACGACGAGGTTCCGGCGCACCAGCGCGTCGAGTACGTCGTAGACCCGCTGACGGGGGACGTCCGCGGCGCGCGCCGCCTGCGCAGCGGTGTACGACTCGCGCCTGACCAACGTGAGGTAGACCCGCGCCTCGTAGCGCGAAAGGCCCAGATCCACAAGGTCGTTGACCGCGCTGTCGTCCAACTCCATGGCACCACACGGTATACCCGGAGATGACTGACCGAAAGCAATCCTTTGCCCTCGACGGGTATTCCCTTGGGCCCGCCGTCACTAGGTTCTGCGGTGGTCACCACTGGACGTGGTGGCAGTCCGTCAGATCAATGAACCTGTGCCACTTGTCAGCCGCGGCGTTCCTCGTGATCAGACATGTCATGGACTTGCCAGACCTGTCGGACCAGGACATCTCATCCCACGCCGCGGTGATCAAACCCCCCATGGAGGGCAGTTCATTGCAGTCGAAATCCATCGGTCGCGTCAGAAGCCTGATGGCGGTCGCGGCCCTGATGTCCGGCGGCTTACTCGCGGTCGCCTCGCCGTCCACGGCGTCGACCGCGCCCGCATCCGCATCCGCGACGCCCGCCGCATCCACCGTGCACACCCAGCGGCTCTGCTCGGAGCCCGCCAAGGCCGGTTTCATGGCCTGCCACGCACTGGCCCGCACCGACCTCAAGCAGCAGCTCAGCCTGGCGCCGGACATCCTGCCCTCGGGCTACGGCCCGACCGACCTGCAGAGCGCGTACGCGCTGTCCGCCTCGGCGGGCGCCGGAGCGACGGTCGCCATCATCGACGCCTACGACGACCCGAACGCCGAATCCGACCTGGCCACCTACCGCTCCCAGTACGGCCTGCCGCCCTGCACCACGGCCAACGGCTGCTTCAAGAAGGTCGACCAGAACGGCGGCACCACCTACCCGACCGCCGACTCCGGCTGGGCGGGCGAGATCTCCCTCGACGTGGACATGGTCAGCGCCGTCTGCCCCCAGTGCCACATCCTGCTCGTCGAGGCGAACCAGCCGTCCATGGAAGACCTCGGCGCCGCCGTCAACCGCGCCGTGACCATGGGGGCGAAGTACGTCTCCAACAGCTACGGCGGCGGCGAGGACTCCACCGACCCGGGCTCCGACGCCTCCTACTTCAACCACCCCGGCGTCGCCATCACCGTCAGCTCCGGTGACAGCGGCTACGGGGTCGAGTACCCGGCCGCCTCCCAGTACGTCACCTCCGTGGGCGGTACGTCGCTGTCCCGCGCCGGCGGCACGTCACGCGGCTGGTCCGAATCCGTCTGGGGCACCAGCGGCGGCGGCGACGGCGCGGGCTCCGGCTGCTCCTCGTACACCACCAAGCCGTCCTGGCAGACCGACAGCGGCTGCGCCAAGCGCACCGTTTCCGACGTCTCGGCCGTCGCCGACCCGGCCACCGGCCTCGCCGTCTACGACAGCTACCAGGCGAGCGGCTGGAACGTCTACGGAGGCACCAGCGCCTCCGCGCCGATCATCGCGGCCGTCTACGCCCTCGCCGGAACCCCGGCCGCGGGCAGCTACCCGTCGTCGTACCCGTACGCCCACACCGCGTCCCTCAACGACGTGACCAGCGGCGCCAACGGCTCCTGCGGCAGCAGCTACCTCTGCACCGCCAAGTCCGGCTACGACGGCCCGACCGGCCTGGGCACCCCCAACGGGACCGCGGCCTTCACCGGCGGCAGCACCGGCGGGAACACCGTCACGGTGACCAACCCCGGCACCCGGAGCACCACCGTCGGCACGGCCGCCTCCCTGCAGATCCAGGCCACCGACTCGGCCAGTGGCCAGACCCTCGCCTACAGCGCCACCGGACTCCCGCCGGGCCTGTCGGTCAACGCCTCGACCGGCCTGATCAGCGGTACGCCGACCACCACCGGCAGCTACAACGTCACGGTCTCCGCCAAGGACACCACCAACGCCACCGGCAGCACCTCCTTCACCTGGACCGTCACCCCGGCCGGCAGCAGCTGCGGCGCCACGCAGCTCCTCGGCAACCCGGGCTTCGAAACCGGCAGCGCCTACCCCTGGACCGCCAGCAGCGGCGTCGTCGACAACGGCAGCGGCGAGGCCGCCCACTCCGGCTCCTGGAAGGCCTGGCTCGACGGCTACGGCTCCACGCACTCCGACTCGCTCTCCCAGTCGGTGACGATCCCGGCCGGCTGCCACACCACCCTCGGCTTCTACCTGCACATCGACACGGCGGAGACGACCACCGCGACCGCCTACGACAAGCTGACGGTCCAGGTCAACTCCACCACCCTGGCCTCGTACTCCAACCTCAACAAGAACACCGGCTACGCGCAGAAGTCCTTCGACCTGTCCTCCTTCGCGGGACAGACGGTGACCATCAAGTTCAGCGGCACCGAGGACTCCAGCCTGCAGACGTCGTTCGTGATCGACGACACCGCGGTCAGCACCAACTGACCCGCACACGAAGGACGGGCCCGGACCGCAGGCATCGGTCCGGGCCCGTCCGCCCATGAGGCGGTCACCGCACCACCACGGTCACCTGCCAGGCCACCACCGCGAGGCAACGCACCCCGCCGGGCGGAGCGGGCGACGCGCACGCCGGCACGGAGGACGCCAGCACCGCCGTACCGGCCGACACGCCCCGGAAGACACGGTCCGAGGCCTCGGCCAGCGCCGTCCCCGACACGGTCACCGCGGCGCCGGGCGCCCCCGGCAGCGACACCCGCACCGCACCCCGCCTCGCCAGGCAGACCCGATGGCCGTTGTCCTGGGCCGTGACGGTCACCTCGGTGCCGTCCACCGCCGCGGCCGTCCCACAGTCGACGCCGGCCGATGCCGGGGCCGATGCCGTCCGCTGCGGGGCGGTGGCCGTGGCGCCCGGGCCGCAACCGGCCATCAGCAGCAGCACCGCCACGACCGCTCCCGTCCGTACCCGCATCCCACGACCTCCCCGCGCCGCTCGCACCGCAGCCCCTGCCGGGGGTGGGACGCGGCCCCCGCCATCCGGGTTCCATCGAGTTCACGGCGACGGCCGGCCCCTGCCCAAGCCGGCCGAGCCGAGCCGAGCCGAGCCGACCGGAACGGGCGCGGGAAAACCGGGTTGCGGGTGCGTCACCCTAGCCGCCCACCGGAGCCGTGTCTACAAACTTGTAGACGCAGCGGCGTTGTGCCATCGTGCCGCTCATGACGACAGCTCAACTCCGCCGGCACGGACCGTCCAAGCCCCGCCGGCAGACGATGAACAAGGTCCCGCAGGTCACCGCAGTGTTCTGGGTCATCAAGGTGCTGACCACGGGCATGGGCGAGACGGCCTCGGACTTCCTCGCCCACGTGATGGACCCGATGATCGCGGTCGCCCTCGGCGCCCTGGGCCTGCTGATATCCCTGGCCGTGCAGTTCCGGCTCGACAGGTACGTGGCCTGGGTCTACTGGACGACCGTCGTCATGGTCAGCGTCTTCGGCACGATGGCCGCCGACGTGCTGCACGTCGGCCTCGGCGTCCCGTACACCGAGGCGACACCCGTCTTCGTGGTCGCCCTCGCGGTGATCTTCGGGGCCTGGTACGCGACCGAGCGCACGCTCTCGGTCCACAGCATCAACACCCGGCGCCGCGAGGCGTTCTACTGGGCGACGGTCCTCGCCACCTTCGCGCTCGGCACCGCCGCCGGTGACCTGACCGCCACCGACTTCGGGCTCGGCTACCTCGCCTCGGGCTTCGTCTTCACGGCGCTGATCGCCCTCCCGGCCCTCGCCCACGCCCGGCTCGGCCGGGGCGCGGTGGCCGCCTTCTGGTCGGCGTACGTCCTCACCCGCCCGCTGGGTGCCTCCTTCGCCGACTGGATGGCCGTCTCCCCCGCCCGCGGCGGCCTGGACCTAGGCCTCGGCCCGGTCACACTCGGCTGGACACTGGTCATCCTCGCCCTGGTCACCCACCTCGCAACCACCCGCCACGACACCAAGCCCTGACGACCTCACCGCCAGCCCCGACGCCGGCACCCTCTCCCCGCCGGCCAACTTGCCGGCCGGCGTCTCCACCGGCAGTCCGAGGAGTACGCCCGGACCCGGAAGCCCTCCGCCATGCTGATCGGCCACGGCCCCTACCGGTCGACCGCATCGACGGGGGCTGCACACCATGGGAGCCGTCTCCGCGATGGAGGGAGCCTGGGAGGCCGGCTACCTCCTTCGCGTGGCCGTAGCCGTTGAACAGCCGGTCGAACCCATGAACCCCGTGCTTGGCGTGCAGACCATCCGTCAGGGAGGGCCCGCCTGGGCAAACAGGATCACGACGGCCGTGTTCGGTCCTCGCGCCGTTCCGGGTGGACCAGCGGCGGCGGGAGGTGCCGTTCGTTCGGCGGGTCGGTGATCCTTGGAGGATGCGTGCCGCCCGCCTGATCCGTATGGCTCTCCTGATCCAGTCGAACCCCGGCCTGACCGCGGCCGCTCTCGCCCGTGAGCTGGAGGTCTCCGAGCGGACCGTGATCCGCGACGCCCAGGCGTTGCAGGAGGCCGGTGTCCCCGTCCGGTCGGAGCGGGGCCGAGTGGGCGGGTACTTCCTCGCCGCGGGATACCGGACCCGGCTCACCACGCTCCATCCGAGTGAGGCGGAGACGCTCTTCCTGTCCGGTCTGCCCTCGGCGTTGCAGGATCTGGGGCTGTCGGACGCGGCGGAATCCGCCCGGCTGAAGCTGACGGCGACCCTGCTCCCGTCGGTGCGCGAGGCCGCCGAGTCCTCGGTGCGCCGGTTCCACCTCGACGCCCCGGCCTGGTTCCGCGAACCAGCCACCCCGCAGCTGCTGCCCGATCTGGCCCGCGCGGTGTGGGCGGACCGTACCGTCGAGCTGTCGTACGTCCGGCCGGGCCGGGACGGCGCACCGCCCTCTGCCGTGACGCGGGTGGTGGAGCCGTACGGGCTCGTGCTGAAGGCCGGCACCTGGTACGCCGTGGCCCGCATCCCCGGCGGACGGGACGATCATGACGGCGGCTGGCGTACCTACCGCGTCGACCGGATCACCGCCCTTCGCCCCGCCCCCGGAGTGCAGGAGCCGTTCGTGCGCGACCCGGCCTTCGAGCTGGCCGCCCACTGGGAGGCGCGCTCGGCCGCCTTCGCCCGTACCCTGCTGCGCACCACCGTCACGGTCCGGCTGACCGGCCGGGGGCTGCGGCGGTTGCCCGCCGCCGTGGACGGGGCCGCCGTCGCGGACGCGCTCGCCTCCGCGAGCGCCCCGGACCCCGCCGGCCTGGTCACCCTCGACCTGCCGGCGGAGTCCGAGGACGTCGCCTTCGACCAGCTGGCCCGGCTCGGCGCGGACGCCGAAGTGCTGGCCCCGGCCGGCCTGCGCGCCCGCTTCCGTGAGCATGCCGAGGCCCTGGCCGCCCTCTACCGGGACGGCCCCCGGGAGGCGGGACCCGGCGGGGCCGAGGGTCAGCGGTAGTCCTCGGGCGAGCCTTCCTCACCGCCGTAGACGACGTCCTCGAAGTACGCCCAGGCGTCCGGCCGGCTGCCGTCCACGTCCGTCACCCCGTACGCCCTGGCGAGTTCCGCGCTGGAGGTGGACTTGCCGTTCCACCGCTTCGCGCGGTCCGGGTCGGCGGCCAGCGCCGCGACCGTACGGGCCAGGTAGCGCGGGGACTCCGCGATCGCGAACGTCGGCTCCTGGGCGATCGCGTCACGCCAGTTCTCCTCGCTCACACCGAAGTGGGTGAGCATCTGCTCCGAGCGCAGGAAGCCCGGCGTGACCGCGACCGCCGTGCCCCCGTACTCCGCCAGCTCCTGGCCCAGCCCGAACGCGAGGCGGATCGGGGCGTTCTTCGCGAGGTCGTAGTAGATGTTCTCCCGGTAGCGGCGGTTGAAATGCGCGGTGCCGTCGGTGACCTCGACGTGCAGCGGCGCGTCGGAGCGGATCAGCAGCGGAAGCAGCAGCACCGCCGTGATCACGTGCGAGCGGGCGCCGAGCTCCAGGATCCGCAGGCCGTCGGCGAGCGGTGTCTCCCAGCTCTTCTTCCCGAACACCGAGGTGGCCAGGAGGTGCTCGCCGCCCCACAGGTCGTTGACGAGGACGTCGAGCCGCCCGTGCTCCCGGTCGATCCGCCCGGCGAGGGCGCGTACCTGGACTTCGTCGAGATGGTCGGTGGGAACCGCGATGCCGGTGCCGCCCGCCGCGGTGACGAGTTCGGCGGTCTCCTCGATGGTCTCGCTGGTCCGGCCGACCTCGCTGGCCCGGGCCCGGGTGGTACGACCGGTGACGTACACGGTCGCACCGGCCCGGCCCAGCTCCACGGCCTGAGCCCGTCCCGCCCCGCGGGTGGCACCCGCGACGAGCGCGACCCGCCCCGCGAGCGGACCCGCCGGACCGGCCTGCGCGGCGTTCCGATTGCCCTGAGTGGTGATCTCCTCGTTGCTCATGTCGTCCATCGTTCCTGCCAAAACTGACAGAACACGTCACCCTTTACCGCGGATGTCGCGCACCGCCCCGAGCACGGCGCAGACACCGGCGAAGACGGCCAGGGCCTGGCAGCGGAAATCCGGGTGTGCGGCGTGGGGCCGGGCTGGTATCTCCTGCGGAATGGAACCGTTGCCGACCCGACGCCTCGTACTCCTCCCACTGGACGCGGACCGGGCCCGCCGGCTCGCCGCCGGACGACCGGGTCCGGGTGACCGCCGGGCCGAGGGGTACCCGGGCGCCGGAGACCGGGCCGGAGCCGAACGGTACCTGCGCGTACTGGCCGCCACGGGCGACCCGGCACCGTACGGGGCCTTCGAGATCCAGCGCCGCAGCGACGGGCTGCTGATCGGCGGCGCGGGATTCCACGGCCCGGCCGACGGGGAGGGCCGGGTGACCGTTGGATACGGGCTGGTGCAGGCCGCGCGGGGCCAGGGTTACGCCGCCGAGGCGCTGCGGGCCCTACTGGAGCACGCACGGGCCCACGGCGCGGTCTCCGTGCTGGGCGACACCGACCGGGAGAACACGGCTTCACAACACGTCATGGCCTCAGCCGGAATGCTCCCGGTCGGCGAGGACGACCGGCTGCTGTACTACGCGGTGAGCTGGGCGCGGGCCACCGCCGGCAGCTGACCGGTGCCCGGTCAGTTCAGCTGTGCGTCGGCGTAGGCGACCATCGCGTCACGCTGGTACGTGGCCAGACCTTCGGCGATCCGGTCATAGCCCGTGCGCCACTGTGCGTCGTCGACATAGTTCTGTCCGAGGGCCTTGAAGGCAGCCGCGTTCGGAGTCCACATGCGGCAGATGCCCTGGTAGTGGGCGTCGACCTCGGCCTGCACCATCGGATCGTTGACCGGTGTGCCGGCCCGCATGAACTCCGCCATGCGCACCATGGCCGCGGTCGCCTCGCGCTGGAGTCGTTCCCGGTCGGCTTCGGTGAGCGTGGCGGCGAACCGCTCCGACTGCTCCGCCTCGCTGGACCACTGTGCGCGGGCGGGTGCTTCGTAGCGGACGGTGTCGAAGCCGGTGAAGAGGTTCTCCGGCTTGCTGATCTTTCCCATGTCCGAGGTGTCCTTGTCTTCCTCGAGTTCGGCGATGGTGCGGCCGACCGTGCGGGCGAGTACGTCGAGACGGTCCCTCTCGGCCAGCAGCCTGCTCTGGTGTGCACGCAGTGCGGCCACTTGGTCGACCTGGGCCTCCAGCACCGCTGCGATCTCTCGCAGCCCCAGCCCGAGTTCCCGCATCAGCAGGATCTGCTGCAGTCGCAGCAGCTCGGGCTGCTCGTAGTAGCGGTGCCCGTTGCCGCCCATGAAGGCGGGAGCCAGCAGACCGATCTCGTCGTAGTGCCGCAGTGTCCGGGAGGAGACCCCGGACATCCGGGCGACCTCTGCGATCGACCGAGCCATGAACGTGCCCTTTCATCGCCGGGCCGGTCGTTCCGGCCACACGAACAACCGTAGAAGTTGACGCAACGGAAAGCGCAAGCTGCGCCGACGGCCGTGCCCTCGGGCCGGGTCCGCGGTGTCGTTCGGGGCCGGGGGCGGCCCCGGTAGGGTGTGAGCGCAGCTGGTTCGCCCCCGCCCTCCCCGTGGCGGGACGCGTCGTAAGAGGGAACCCGGTGGAAATCCGGGACTGCCCCGCAGCGGTGAGCGGGAACGACCGCCGTCATACGCACTGGGACCGCAGGACGGTCCCGGGAAGCGACGGCCAGTAGGTGCCCGCCGGGAGACCGGCAGGCGTGCCCGCGAGTCCGAAGACCTGCCCGCTGCCCGTATGCCGAAGGCATACGGGGTCCCGAAGAGACGTTCTTTGAGACCTTTCTGCCGCGACTCGCGAAGGAGAGTTGACGTGGCCGACCAGACCGCCACCGCCGTGGGGTGCGCCGCCAAGGATCCGGGAGCCTCCCGGGTGACGCTTGCGCACATCATGAGCGAGCACGACACCAACCTGTACGGCACCATCCACGGCGGCGTGGTGATGAAGCTCATCGACGACGCCGCCGCGGCCGCGGCCGGACGCCATGCCGACGGCCCCGCCGTCACCGTGGCCGTGGACCGGATGTCCTTCCTGGCCCCGGTGCGCGCCGGTGACCTGCTCAGCGTCGATGCCGAGCTGGAGCGGGCCGGACGGACGTCGATGACGGTGGCCGTGAACGTCCGGGCCGAACGCTGGAACGCGTCGGGCCCCACGTCCGAAGTGGCCACGGCGACCCTCACCTTCGTCGCGATCGACGCGGAAGGCAGGCCGCGCCCCGTCCCGGCCCTCGACCTCCCCGGGCTGCCCGCCGCGTAGGCGTCCGCCGCAGCACCGGCCCGCGCGGACCCCTTGTACGTCGGCACCGCCGTCGTACGGGGGCTCCGCCGCGGTGGTGCCGATCCGCTGCGTGTGCGGCCGCCGACGCGCGGGGGCGCGCCACGCCCGCCGGGGCACGGCCGCACGTGGCTGTGGCGGCCGAGCGCCGTCACACGTTCTTCATCCCCCGCGCGTGGCCCGGATACGGATCCCCGACCCATGATCGGCTGAACGCCCGCATCCGCCGGCGAGGAGCAGCCACCCATGTCCAGCCGCCGTACCTTCCTGGCAGGTTCGACCGCCGTGCTCGGACTGAACACCGTCGCCGTCGCCGTCACCGCCAGCGTCGCCGGAGCGGAGCGGAGCGGGCGGCGGCCTCGGCTCCGGTCCCGGAGCCGGCGGACGGCCCGGTCGGCAGGCCTCCGAACGTCGTCGTCGTCCTCGCCGACCAACGCCGCGCTCACCCTGCGTCCCGACTCCGCCCCCGGCACCCACCCGCGATTCCCACCTCTCCCACCTCACCTGGATCAGCGCCACCAACGGCTGGGGACCGGTGGAACGCGACGCCGCCAGGCCGTGACTGGTCGGCGGCGGTCCGGCAGTGCCGTAGGGTGGGGTTCACCGACGCGGGGTGGAGCAGCTCGGTAGCTCGCTGGGCTCATAACCCAGAGGTCGCAGGTTCAAATCCTGTCCCCGCTACTGCACCGGAAGGGGCGGGGTGAGGAAGCTGGAGGGGGGCGCAGCGACAGTGAACAGGGG
>NZ_JBHYVA010000055.1:16920-21722 GCF_042750055.1 Streptomyces sp. NPDC059456 | reverse complement strand
GCGTGGGCGTGTGTGGGGGTGGGTGGGGGGGTGGGGGGGGGGGGGGGGGGGGGGGGCGCGGGGGGGGCCGCCCGGGCCCGCGCGCGTGTCCGCGTACGAGTGCATCCGGCCGCGTTCGAACGCAGCCACCTTTACCCAAAGCCATTCCATCGGGTGATCGTCACCCGGTCCGGCTGACTGCCGGTCGGTCCCCAACTAGGGTGCGATGCCAAGCATTCCGGCACTTGGCCCACCGGCATTGCGATGTCAGTGGCGGGTGTCACAGTGGGGGAGTGAGCGAAACCGCCGCAGGGCAGAGGGGGTGAGGTCCGGCCGTGTCCGGAACCGGTTCGATCGTGGAAGTGGGCGCGCCGTCCGCGCGCTCCCGGGCCCTGGCCGTGCTGCGCGTGCGCAGCCGGGCCCTGGCCCTCGGGCTGCTGCCCGCCGCCCTCGCGGTGGTGCTGCTGAGCGCCCGGATGACGGGCCGGCTGACCGCTGACCCGTGGCCCCTGGTGACCCTCGTCGTGTGCGTGGTCGCCGTGGTGGTGCTGCTCGTCGGCGGGGTGTTCGCCGCGGTGGTGCTGCGGGCGAGCCCGGCGCTCACGCCGACGGTGCCGCTGGCGGAGTCCGCCGCGCCCGACCTCTACCGGCTGGTGCGGGACCTGGCCGACCGGATGGACGTGCCCGTGCCCTCCGCGATAGCCCTGACGCCGGACTGCGACAGCTGGCTCGAAGACCGTACGCACGCGGCGCACCGCCGCGGCGGCATAACCGGCGGGCGCGAGACCGAGCCGGGTGCGGCTCCCGTCCTGGTGATCGGCTCGCCGTTCCTGTGGTGGATGCGGGTCGCCGAACTGCGGGCGGTCCTGGCACCGGTCGTCGCCGGTACGGGCCCCTCGGCGCATCCGGACATAGCCGATGCCCGGGGCTTCGTGCGCGGGCTCGACGCCGCCGCGGACGTGGGCGGCCGGCCCGGCCTCGGCTGGATCGGCCGGCCGGCCCGGCTGCTGCTGAGGCTGTGCCGGGAAGACGCCGCAGAGATGGAGCGCGGGGTGGCGGCCGCCGCCTCGGACCGCGCACAGGGGGTGGACTACGGGCTGCGCATCGTCGCCCAGGAACAGGTCGGCCTCGCCTACGCGGGCTGGGACCGGCTGCTGACCCGGGTCGCGCTGCCCGCCTGGCGGATGGGCCGCTGGCCGGCGCACCTCGACGCCGGGGTCGTCTCCGCGCTGACCGAGCTGTCCCGGCGGGACCGGCTGGCCGACGGGTTCACCTCCCGGCTCGGCGTGCGCCGCGTGCTCTTTTGGGGGGCGGGGCGTGGGTTTAGCGCTGTCGCGCCTGCGCTTGTGGCCGCGCGTCTCTCCCAGGGTGGCCCGGCCGCGGCCTCACCGGACTGGTCGCCGGTGGACTGGGCGGCGTATCCGGAGGAGGTCGTGGACCGCAAGTGGCGGGCGGAGGCGGCCCGGCTGCATGCCGCGCTGGACGCCCTCGCCGTACCGGCCGGGCCCGGGCCGACGCTGGACCGGGTGCTGGGCCACCTCACGGACGCGGCGGGCGAGGGAGCGGCCGCGGAGGCGCTGGCCGGCCGGCTGAGCGGTGACCTGGCCAGGGAGGAACGGTCCGGGAGCGCCGCGGTGGCGCGCGGGGTCGACGCCGTGCCGCTGTTCCCGCTCCAGCCGCCCCGCAGCGGGCGGGACCTGCTCGCCGACCACGTGACGGCGATGGTGTGCGCCGCGGCGGTCGACTCGGCCGATGCCGCGCCGGGTCTGGACTGGCTCGACGGCCCGGTGCTCCTGGTCGGCGGCGAACGGCGCGCGGACCTGGCCCCCCGGGTGCTGAGCCTCGTGGAGGACGGCGACCCGGAGCCCCTGCGGGACTGGCTCGCGGAGCTCGGAGTCCGGCCGGAGAAGCCCGTCCGCCTGGTCTGACCCCCCCCACCGGCGCCCGCCCCGCCCGCCTGGACCGCCCCGCCCGCCTGGACCGGGCAGCCCGCCTGGACCGGACCGCCAGCCCGGTCCGTCCCCGCCCGCCCTGCCCCGCCCGCCCGGCCTTGTCCGTCCCGCCCGCCCCGCCCCGGCCGCCCGCGCGCGGGCCCCGCGAAGTTCGGGCTCCGAACCTCCGGATGTGGCGAACGGTGACGGAATGAGTGCGTTATGTGATGTGCTGGGACCGTCGCGGTTCGCAGTCCCGGAACCGCGCGGCGTCGGCGGTGGACAGAGACCGTCCGGGGGGAGCGAGGGAGGGGAGCGGTATGGGTGCGGACCAGATCCGGCGGTGGGAATCAGGGGCGCTCGCGCACGCGGTGAACGATCCCTTCGGCCAGGGACCACTGCCGTGGTTCCGGGGCAGCGAGCTGTACTTCGACGACACGGGGCACGTCGTGCCCTGGTACGTGGACCCGGCCCTGGCGCCCGGCCAGAACCCCCGCGCCCGCAGCGGCGGCGGCCCGCGCACCGCCGACGACGTGCACCGGCAGATCAAGGGGTTCGCCTCCACCGGGGCCGTCGCTCCCGGCGAGGCCATCGACTTCCACATCACCGTGGACCCGCCCCAGCAGTTCTCCGTCGACGTCTACCGCATCGGCCACTACGGCGGCGACGGCGCCTCCAAGATCACCACCAGTCCCCGGCTCTCGGGGATCGTGCAGCCCGCCCCGCTCACCGCCGACCGCACCGTCTCCTGCCACCACTGGTGGCTGTCCTGGCGGCTCCAGGTGCCCTCCTACTGGAGCGTCGGCGCATACGTCGCCGTGCTCACCACCGCCGACGGGTACCGCTCCCACATCCCGTTCACCGTCCGCGACGACCATCCCGCGGACCTGCTCCTGCTGCTGCCCGACATCACCTGGCAGGCCTACAACCTCTACCCCGAGGACGGGCGGACCGGCGCGAGCCTCTACCACGCCTGGGACGACGAGGGCAGGCTGCTCGGCGAGCGGGACGCGGCCATCACCGTCTCCTTCGACCGGCCCTACGCCGGCGCGGGCCTGCCCCTGCACGTGGGCCACGCCTACGACTTCATCCGCTGGGCCGAGCGCTACGGCTACGACCTCGCCTACGCCGACACCCGCGATCTGCACGCCGGCCGGGTCGACCCCACCCGCTACCGCGGCCTGGTCTTCCCCGGCCACGACGAGTACTGGTCGGCCCCCATGCGCCGCACCGTCGAACGCGCCCGCGACCACGGCACCTCGCTCGTCTTCCTCTCCGCCAACACCATGTACTGGCAGGTCGAGCTGGGACCCTCCCCCTCGGGGGTGGACGACCGGCTCCTCACCTGCCGAAAACGCCGCGGCCCCGGCCGCCCCAGCCTCTGGCGCGAGGTCGACCGCGCGGAGCAGCAGCTGCTCGGCATCCAGTACGCGGGGCGGGTCCCCGAGCCCGCGCCGCTGATCGTCCGCAATGCCTCGCACTGGCTCTGGGACTCCACCGGCGCCGACGAGAACGACGAACTCCCCGGCCTGGTCGCCGGCGAGGCCGACCGGTACTTCCCGCGCACCCAGCTCCCCGAGCACCGGGACCGCATCCTGCTCGCGCACTCCCCGTACCTCGACAGCGAGGGCGCCAAGCGCCACCAGGAGACCTCCCTGTACCGGGCCCCGAGCGGCGCCCTGGTCTTCGCGTCGGGCACCTTCGCCTGGTCACCGGCCCTCGACCGGCCCGGCCACGTCGACGAACGGGTCCAGCGGGCCACCGCCAACCTCCTCGACCGGATCTGCAAGCGGGACTGAACGGCCGGGCACCCCGGAGGCCGCGCACCGACCCCGGTACGGGACAATGGGGGTGCGCTCGTACAGAACCACAGGGAGACCCCGTGTCCGGATTCGTAGAAAAGCCCGAGCCGGTTCAGGTGCCCGGCCTCGTCCACCTCCACACCGGCAAGGTGCGCGAGCTCTACCGCGACGGCGACGGCAACCTCGTCATGGTCGCCAGCGACCGCATCTCCGCGTACGACTGGGTGCTCCCCACCGAGATCCCGGAGAAGGGCCGCGTCCTGACCCAGCTCTCCCTGTGGTGGTTCGACCAGCTGAGGGACCTCGTGCCGAACCACGTCATCGGCACCGACCTGCCCGAGGGCGCTCCCGCCGACTGGGCCGGCCGCACCCTGATCTGCAAGAACCTCGACATGGTCCCGGTCGAGTGCGTGGCCCGCGGCTACCTCACCGGCTCCGGCCTCGTCGAGTACGACCAGACCCGCACGGTCTGCGGACTCGCCCTCCCCGAGGGCCTCGTGGACGGCTCCGAGCTGCCCGCCCCGATCTTCACCCCGGCCGCCAAGGCCGAGGTCGGCGAGCACGACGAGAACGTCTCGTACGAGGAGGTCGCGCGCACCACCGGCGCCGAGACGGCGGCCCTGCTGCGCCAGACCACCCTGGCCGTGTACGGCCGGGCCCGGGACATCGCCCGCGAGCGCGGCATCATCCTGGCCGACACCAAGTTCGAGTTCGGCTTCGACAAGGACGGCACCCTCGTCGCCGGCGACGAGGTGCTGACCCCGGACTCCTCCCGCTTCTGGCCCGCCGACGAGTGGAAGCCGGGCCGCGCGCAGCCCTCCTTCGACAAGCAGTTCGTCCGCGACTGGCTGACCTCCCCGGCGTCCGGCTGGGACCGCAAGGGCGAACTCCCGCCGCCGGCCCTCCCGCAGGAGGTCGCCGAGCAGACCGGCGCCAAGTACATCGAGGCGTACGAGCGGCTCACCGGCCTCACCTGGGCCTGAGACACGAAGAAGCCCCCCGGCGTGTTCACCGGGGGGTGCCGCAGGTGGGGGCCACCCCGCGCGAAAGCGCGCCCAACCCCCAGGGCAGGGGGGGGGCGACCCACAAG
>NZ_JBHYVA010000055.1:0-16910 GCF_042750055.1 Streptomyces sp. NPDC059456 | reverse complement strand
CTCACACACACCCCCCCGCGCGCGGGGCCGGGGGCGCGTTTCCCGATGGAGCGGACAACGCGACTCGAACGCGCGACATCCACCTTGGCAAGGTGGTGCTCTACCAACTGAGCTATGTCCGCCTGCGTGGTAACGCGAGAACCACTATACCCAACCTCGCTCGCGTGCGAGACGCACTGCCGTGTGGCGGTTCTCCGCCCCGAGCTTCGAAGCCGCCGACGACAGGTAGTTCCGTACGGTCCCCTGCGAGAGGGAGGCCCGCTCCGCGATCTCCGCGATCGGCGCCCCGTCCCCCGCGAGTTCGAGCACCTCGGCCTCGCGCGCGGTCAGCGGGGAGTCCCCGGCGCTGATCGCGTCCGCCGCCAACTCGGGATCCACGTAACGGCCTCCGGCGTGCACGGTCCGGATCAGCTCGGCCAGCCGCTGCGCCGACACCGTCTTCGGGGCGAAGGCCCGCACCCCGGCCGCGAGGGCCCGCTTCAGGTGCCCGGGCCGGCCGTGACTGGTCACGATCATGGTTTTGCAGTCGGGGAGTTCGGCCCGCAGCGATGTGGCGACGCTCACACCGTCCGCCCCCGGCATCTGCAGGTCCAGCACCGCCACGTCCGGCCGGTGGGCCCGCGCCATCGCGAGGGCCTCCGGACCCGAGGCCGCCTCCGCGACGACCAGCAGATCGTCCTCCAGAGCCAGCAGCGCGGCGAGCGCGCCGCGGATCAGGTGCTCGTCGTCGGCCAGCAGTACGCGTACGGGGCTCATGCCCGCACCTCCAGTCCTCGCAGTTGTCCGCCCGGTATCCGCGCCCGCAGCCGGAACCGGCCGTCGCCGACCGGGCCGGCCTCCAGCGTGCCGTCCAGCACCGCGAGCCGCTCCCGCAGTCCCGCGAGGCCGGAACCCGGCGGTCCGGCCGGAGTGTCGGGGGCGCCGTCGTTCTCCACCAGCAGCGTCAGCGCACCCCCGGCGGGCGCCGTGAGCCGGATCACACAGCTGCGGGCGTCCCCGTGCCGCAGGACGTTCGTGGTCGCCTCGCGGACCACCCAGCCCAGCGCCGACTGCACTTCGGGGCGCAGCGCCCGGTCCGTCTCCACCTCGACGCGGCAGTCCATCCCGGCCGCGCTGAGCACCCCGCGGGCGCCCTCCAGTTCCACGGTGAGATCCGCCGCGCGGTAGCCGCGTACGACGTCCCGCACCTCGCGCTGCGATTCCCGGGCGATCCGCTGCACCTCGATCATCTGGTCCACGGCCTCCGGGCGTTCGCGCCGGGCCAGCTGGACCGCCAGCTCGCTCTTGAGGGCGATCACCGCCAGGTTGCGGCCCATCACGTCGTGCAGGTCCCGCCCGAAGCGCAGCCGCTCCTCGGCGACGGCGAGCTGCGCCTGGAGCTCCCGGGCGCTGTCGAGCTCGTACACCGTCTTCAGCAGCCACGAGGAGAAACCGCAGGCCAGGGTCAGCAGGGTGCAGGTGAGGAGGAGGCCGACCCCGTAGCCGAACGCGACCGGCAGGGGAAGGCCGGCCGCCGCGGCCGCGACGCCGGCGGCCACCGCCGCGACGGGGGCCACGCAGAGCATGTGCCACACCCGCCTCAGGGCCAGCGTCAGCGAGCCCGAGGCGAACGCGACCGTGTTGACCACGAGCGAGGGGCCCACGCCCGCGTGGGAGATGGCGCCGGCGGAACGCAGGACGAGGACGGCGACCGCGAGTGCGGCGGTGAGTACCGTCAGGCCCACCGCCAGGCGTACGGGACGCTCACGGCGGCCGAGGACCCAGTCCAGCGCCCTGGAGGCCAGCACGCCGCTCAGTGCGATCTGGGCGCACAGGGGCAGCAGCAGGGCGCCGGTGACGGGGCGGGGACCCTCGGGGGCGAGGCCGACGAGCACCGAGAACGCTTCGAGGACCACGAAGAAGTGCAGCGACCAGCGGGTGTAGAGCTCGATCTTGGCCGCGCTGCTGCGGTCGCGCCACCACCCGGTCAGCTTCGACACGGTCCCGTCCCCCGATCAACGATCACCTTCCGGCGGTCGCCGCCGTGCACGACTCCAGCCTCGCGGCGGCCCGCGGGAAGGGACAGTGCGCGCCGTCATCACCACCGATGACATTTGTCAGCACCCATCGCACCGCATTCGCGCACGGCATACGACAAAGGCCCTGATCAATGATCAGGGCCTTTGTCCTCTGAGCGGACGACGCGACTCGAACGCGCGACATCCACCTTGGCAAGGTGGTGCTCTACCAACTGAGCTACGTCCGCATGCTTGCGGCGACACGAGTGTCGCTGCGATGCGTGCATCACTCTACCCGATCCACCGGAGTGGTCGGTAAAGCGTGCAGAGCGGGTGACAGGGATTGCACACTGCGCCTCCCCCCTGGAAGGGGGGTGTTCTGCTACTGAACTACACCCGCACGACCTTCGGGGCTTTGACCTGCGGTCTGGCCCCTCGGCGTGATCCACACACTAGCGGATCGGAGGGGGTGGATGGCAAATCCGCCCTCAGGTCCGCCCTCAGTGGGCCTCGTTGTACGCCGCGTAGACCCGCTTGGGGATCCGGCCGCGCGGGGGTACGTCGAGGTCGTTGGAGCGGGCCCAGGCGCGGACGACCGCCGGGTCCGGGGCCAGCGAGGTGTGCTTGTACGTCTTCCCGGAACGGGCCTGCCGGCGCCCGGCCTCCACGAACGGCGCGAGGCTCTTCCGCAGTTTCTTTGCGTTGGCCAGATTGAGATCGATCTCGTACGACTTACCGTCCAGGCCGAACGTGACCGTTTCCGCCGCTTCTCCGCCGTCGATGTCGTCGGAGATCGTGACTACTACGCGCTGCGCCACGGATATCGGTCCCTTCGCGCGACACCGCCCACCCGTCGGGACGTGCGGTGATGTCGCCTGTGTGGATGTTTCGGAGCAATGCATCATTCCGCCGGAATCCCGGTGGAATCCTTTGTACCGCGATTCCCATTGCATTGCGAAGCCCAGTTAATTGTCTCCGCGTGTCCCGCCGCAATCCCGGGCGCGTGGTTTTCCGGTGGATTTTGCGAAGCGTTGGTGAAGCCGAAACCGCCGCCCGATCGCGGGCCGCGGATATCTACCCGCGTAGAAATTTCGGCCGGGTACGCTGAGGGAACCGCCTTCGCACCAACCACCTCATCGGGAGTGCCAGTGGCACGCGTCGTAGTCGACGTCATGCTCAAGCCGGAGATCCTCGACCCCCAGGGCCAGGCGGTGCAGCGTGCACTGCCGCGCCTGGGCTTCGAGGGCATCGCCGACGTCCGCCAGGGGAAGCGTTTCGAGCTGGAAGTGGAGGGACCGGTCGACCAGGCCGCCCTCGACCGCATCCACAAGATGGCCGAAACGTTCCTCGCCAACACCGTCATCGAAGACTTCACCGTGAAGGTCGAGGCCTGACGGTGACCACTCGCATCGGAGTCGTCACGTTCCCCGGAACGCTCGACGACCGTGACTCGCTGCGCGCCGTCCGCCTCGCGGGGGCGGAGCCGGTTTCGCTGTGGCACCGCGACAAGGACCTGCACCAGGTCGACGCGGTCGTCCTCGCGGGCGGCTTCTCCTACGGGGACTACCTGCGCGCCGGAGCCATCTCCCGGTTCTCGCCGGTGATGGAGACCATCATCGAGCAGGCCAAGGGCGGCATGCCCGTCCTCGGCATCTGCAACGGCTTCCAGATCCTCACCGAGGCCCACCTGCTGCCGGGGGCGATGCTCCGGAACAACCACCTGCACTTCATCTGCCGCGACCAGAAGCTGCGGGTGGAGAACGCGGAGACCGCGTGGACCGGCGACTACACCGCCGGCCAGGAGATCTCCGTACCGCTCAAGAACATGGACGGCCGCTACGTCGCAGACGAGCGCGTCCTCGACGAGCTGGAGGCCGAGGGCCGCGTGGCCTTCCGGTACGTGGACGTGAACCCCAACGGGTCGCTCCGCGACATCGCCGGCATCACCAACGCCGCGGGCAACGTCGTCGGCCTCATGCCGCACCCCGAGCACGCGGTCGAGCCGCTGATCGGGACGGGCCGAACCGACGGCCTCCCGTTCTTCACCTCGGTCCTGAAGAAGCTGGTCAGCGCATGAGCCTCGACACCGTCAAGAACGCCACCGAAACCCCGGACGCCTCCCAGCCCTGGAAGGAACTCGGCCTCAAGGAGGACGAGTACGCCCGGATCCGCGAGATCCTCGGCCGCCGGCCCACCGGTGCCGAGCTCGCCATGTACTCGGTCATGTGGTCCGAGCACTGCTCGTACAAGAGCAGCAAGGTCCACCTGAAGCAGTTCGGCGAGAAGGTCCCGCAGAACGACGCCATGCTCGTCGGCATCGGCGAGAACGCGGGCGTCGTCGACGTCGGCCAGGGTTACGCGGTCACCTTCAAGGTCGAGTCGCACAACCACCCGTCGTACATCGAGCCCTACCAGGGCGCGGCCACCGGCGTCGGCGGCATCGTCCGCGACATCCTCGCCATGGGCGCCCGCCCGGTCGCGGTCGTCGACCCGCTGCGCTTCGGCGCGGCCGACCACCCCGACACCAAGCGCGTCCTGCCGGGCGTGGTCGCGGGCATCGGCGGCTACGGCAACTGCCTGGGCCTGCCGAACATCGGCGGCGAGGTCGTCTTCGACGCCTGCTACCAGGGCAACCCGCTGGTCAACGCCGGCTGCATCGGCGTGATGAAGCACGAGGACATCCACCTCGCCAAGGCCTCCGGCCCCGGCAACAAGGTCATCCTCTACGGCGCCCGCACGGGCGGCGACGGCATCGGCGGCGTCTCCGTGCTGGCCTCGGAGACGTTCGACGACTCCAAGCCCACCAAGCGCCCCGCCGTCCAGGTCGGCGACCCGTTCCAGGAGAAGCTCCTCATCGAGTGCACCCTGGAGATCTTCAAGGAGAAGCTGGTCGCGGGCATCCAGGACCTCGGCGGCGCCGGGCTCTCCTGCGCCACCTCCGAGCTGGCCTCCGCCGGTTCCGGCGGCATGCGCGTCGAGCTGGACACCGTCCCGCTGCGCGACGCGACGCTCTCGCCCGAGGAAATCCTCATGAGCGAGTCGCAGGAGCGCATGTGCGCGATCGTCGAGCCGCAGCACGTCGGGCGCTTCATGGAGATCTGCGAGAAGTGGGACGTCATCGCCACCGTCATCGGTGAGGTGACCGACGGCGAGCGCCTGGAGATCTTCTGGCACGGCGAGCAGATCGTGGACGTGCCGCCGGGCACCGTCGCCCACGAGGGCCCGGTGTACCACCGCCCGTACGCGCGCCCCGAGTGGCAGGACGCCCTCCAGGCCGACGACGCGGGCCTGCTGCCCCGGCCGCAGACCTCCGAGGAGCTCCGCGCGCAGGTCCTGGCGCTGGTCTCGTCCCCGAACCAGGCCTCGAAGTCCTGGGTCACCGACCAGTACGACCGGTTCGTTCAGGGCAACACCGTCCTGTCGCAGCCCGAGGACGCGGGCATGGTCCGCATCGACGAGGAGTCCAACCTCGGCGTGGCCATGGCCACCGACGGCAACGGCCGCTTCGCGAAGCTCGACCCGTACACGGGTGCGCAGCTCGCGCTGGCGGAGGCGTACCGCAACGTCGCCGCGACCGGTGCCAAGCCGCTCGCCATCTCCGACTGCCTCAACTTCGGTTCGCCGGAGGACCCGGGCGTCATGTGGCAGTTCGCCGAGGCCACCCGCGGTCTCGCGGACGGCTGCCTGGAGCTGGGCACCCCGGTGACCGGCGGCAACGTCTCGCTGTACAACCAGACCGGTGAGACCGCGATCCACCCGACCCCGGTCGTGGCGGTCCTCGGCGTGATCGACGACGTCAACCGCCGTACGCCGATGGCGTTCGCGGAGGCCGGCCAGCTGCTGTACCTGCTGGGCGACACGGCCGAGGAGTTCGGCGGCTCGGCCTGGTCCCAGGTCGTCCACGACCACCTCGGCGGCATGCCGCCCAAGGTGGACCTGGGCCGCGAGAAGCTGCTCGGCGAGATCCTGATCTCGGCGTCCCGCGACGGCATGGTCGACGCGGCGCACGACCTGTCCGACGGCGGCGTGATCCAGGCGCTCACCGAGTCCTGCCTCAAGGGCGGCAACGGTGCGCGGATCGTGGTCCCGGAGGGCCTGGACGCGTTCACCTTCCTGTTCTCCGAGTCGGCGGGCCGTGCCATCGTGGCCGTCCCGCGCAGCGAGGAGCTCCGCTTCACCGACATGTGCGGTGCGCGCGGCCTGCCCGCCACCCGCATCGGCGTGGTGGACGGCGAGGAGATCGAGGTCCAGGGCGAGTTCACGATTCCGCTCGCGGAGCTGCGTACCGCTCACGAGGCGACGATCCCGGCGCTGCTCGCCTGATCCCGCTGTCGCTCCAGAGCCCCCGTCCGCGGTCTGCGGGCGGGGGCTCGGGCGTGCCCGGCCCGCTGAGGGGGCGCGGCTGCGCTTGCGGGGCTGCGCCTACGCGGCTGCGCCTACGCGGCTGCGCCTACGCGGCTGCGCCTACGGGGCTGCGTCTGCCGGGCCGCGTCTGCCGGGCCGCGTGGCGGGCTGCGTGGCGGGGCCGTGCCGGTGTCGGCCGTGCCGGATAGGGTCGGCCCATGCCACCCGCCAAGAAGAGGGCGCGTACCTACGACGCCGCGAAGATCCGTGCCGCCGTCACCGCGCAGTTCGGGCATGTGGCCGACGCCGTACGGGAGTTGAGCGACGAGCAGCTCGCCCGTCCCAGCGGTGTCGGGGAGTGGAGCGTCGCCGAACTCGCCGCGCACATCGCGTGGATCGCCGACTCGCTGGCCGTCGGACTGGCCCGCCCCCCGGCCGCCGTGCCGGAACTGACGGCCGTCGAATGGCCCTCCGCCACCGCCTCCCTCGCCGGGAAGATCGCCGAGGCGGCCAGGGAGACCCTCGACGGCGCCCCGCTGCCCGAACTGTACGAGCGCGCCGCCGCCCGGATGGCCGAGGCGCTGGCCGCCCACCCCGGCAGCCGGGTACTGGACCTGTGGATCGGGGACATGACCCTGGCCGACTTCCTCGTCACCCGGACCGTGGAACTGGTCGTGCACACCGACGACCTGGCCCGGGCCGCCGGCGTGGACATCCCCGTCGAGCGGCAGGCCCTGGCCGCCTGCACCCGGCTGCTCGCCGACGCCCTCGCGCTCAAGGCCCCGGGCGGCTCGGTGGAGGTGCGGATCCCGCCCTTCGCGGTGGTCCAGTGCATCGAGGGCCCGCGGCACACCCGCGGCACCCCGCCCAACGTGGTGGAGACGGACCCGCTGACCTTCCTCCGGCTGGCCACGGGCCGTGTGCACTGGGCCGCGGCCGTCGAGGACGCGCAGGTCAGGGCCAGTGGCGAACGGGCCGACCTGTCGGCGCTGCTGCCCGTGATGAGCTGACCGGAGGCCTGCGCGGTGGAACCGCTCCGGAGTCCGGTCCGTCCCAGGAACATGCCTCACATGCCCACCTTCCGCCGTGTCCCGACCGGTCTGGCCGCCGCATCGGCCCTCGCGCTCGCCCTCACCGCGTGCAGCGGGGCCGGGAAGGGCGAATCCGGCACGCTTCCCGACCCCAAGGGCTCGTGGGCCGTCGAGTCCCTGACCACCGGCGGCCGCACCCTGCACGCGCCCGAGAACGCCCGCGTCCACCTCACGGACAAGGACGCCACGGGCGACTACGGCTGCAACGGCTTCACGGCGACGGTCTCCTTCTCCGGCAGCTCCGCGGTGACCGTCACGCCCGGCACCACGGGGCTGAGGTCCTGCCCGGCCATGGAGTTCGAGAAGGAGTTCTCCCGGCTCTTCAAGGGCCGGCTCACCATCGACCGGGGGCCCGACCGGCTCACCCTGAAGACCTCCGACGGGAGCACGATCGCGATGAGCACGAAGCCCCCGGTCCCGGACGCCCCCATGCACGACACCTGGTGGACCGTCGAGTCCCTGGTCACCGGCGACACCGTGTCCCCGCTGCCCGCCGAGGCCGCGGGCAAGGCGCGGTTCCGGCTGACCGCAGGCCTCGCCGTGAGCGGCAGCCTCGGCTGCAACCGGTTCAGCGCCCAGGCCACCGGCGACGGCGCCCGGCTCACGGTCGGACCGCTGACCACGACCCGGATGGCCTGCGAGGGCGCGGTGGGCGAGGTCGAGCGGAAACTGACCGAGCTGTTCGCCGCCGATCCGCTCACCTGGAGCATCCGGGGCCGCACCCTCACCCTCACCGCGCCCGACGGCCGTGGCCTGGTCGCGCAGGGGGCCTCGGCCACGGAATGACCGGCCGCGCCCGCCGCCCGGGGGTCAGGCCGGATAGGGGAGCAGCCCCGCGTCCGTCCGCTCCCAGGCCGTGCGCAGCTCCGCGAGCCGGGCCGGCTCCAGGGCCGCCCTGTCGGCCTGCTCGCGCTGGTCCCCGGCCAGGTTGAACAGCTGGTCCCGGCCCGTCTTGCCGCGGTAGTACTTCCAGTCCCCGCGGCGCAGGGCCCGCTCGCCGCGCACCCGCCAGAACAGGTTCCGCTCGGCGACCTTCTCGCCGCGCAACAGGTATCCGGCGAGGCTCACGCCGTCCAGGGGGTACGCGGGGTGCGGGCGCGCCCCGGCCACCTCCAGCAGGGTCGCCGTCCAGTCCGGGCTGAACACCGGCAGCCGGCTGACCTGGCCGCCGTCGATGCGGGCCGGCCAGCGCAGGATGTTCGGCACGCGGATCCCGCCCTCCTGGAGGGACGCCTTGTTGCCGGAGAGCGGCCAGTTGTACGAGAACCGCTCGCCGCCGTTGTCGCTGGAGAAGACGACCAGGGTGTCCTCCTCCTGCCCGGAGCGCTTCAGGGCCTTCAGCACCTCGCCGACGGACCGGTCGAGGTCCTCGACCATCTGCCGGTACTTGTCCACCGAGCCGCCGTCCTGGTGCCACAGCGCGCGCTGGTCGCCCGCCTTGATCCGCCGGACGATCCCGGCGCTCTCCGCGGTGTCCCCGTCGGCGATCCACGGCCAGTGTGGGGTGGTGAAGTTGAGGTTGAGCAGCCACGGCTTGCCCTGGTGGTCGCGGGAGACGTACTCGCTCGCCCGCTCGGTGATGATCCGCGTGTAGTAGCGCAGGTCCTTGTACTCGGCGTCGCCCTCGTAGAGGTCGTACTCGCCGGCCAGGCCGAGCTTGGAGTAGTACTCCAGGGCGCCGCCGAAGTTCCCGAAGAACTCGTCCCAGCCGGACCTGGTCGGGCTGTAGTCGGGCAGGTAGCCCGCGTGCCACTTGCCGATCAGGGCCGTCGCGTACCCGGCCGACCCGAGCAGCGAGGCCAGCGTCGGGTGGGTGGGTTCCAGGCCGACGCTCCGGTCGGCGATCGGTTCGGCGAGCCCGCCCTCGGTCCGGGCCGGGTAGCGCCCGGTGTAGAGGCTGAACCGGGTCGGCGAGCAGGTCGCGGAGCCGGAGTAGGCGTCGGTGAAGCGGACGCCCTGGCGGGCGAGCCGGTCCAGGTTCGGCGTCTTGACGTGCGGGGAGCCGTACGAGGACAGGTCGGCCCAGCCGAGGTCGTCGCCCAGGACGAACAGGATGTTGGGCCGGCGGGACTGCCGGCCGCGGGAGGCGTGGAACTCCCGCTCCGGAGACCCCTCGGACGGGGCTCCGGCGGCCCGGGCGGGGGTGGTTTCCAGCCCCGTCGCGGCGGCGGCCACGGTCGCTCCGACGGCGCCCCCGAAGGCACGGCGGGACAGCTTGCTGTTGTGCGAAGACACAGGTACTCCAAGACGCGGCTCGCCCGCCCGCCCCCGGCGGGGCGCGGGACGGCGCGCGGCACGGCGGGGCAGGCCGGGGCGGAGCGGAAAGAACGGAAACGTGAAGGGGGGAAGAAGAGTTGCGGCTACGCGGAACAGCGACAGATGGCGCTCGCGACACGGACAAGGTCCACGTGTCGGCGCTCGACGAGGGTGACGGCACGGTCACCGAAGGGCTGCATGGGGCGAGAGCCTGTACGAATGCCCTCGTAGATGTCAACAAATGATCCGAATAGCAAGACGGAGGCACCCCGTCACCCTCTGTGCTGTGACATTTCCCGGCCGTCCCCAATTCGGACCAGTGGTCGATCTCGCCTACACTCGGAAGCGTGCCTCGTGGTGATGGACGACTCAACCACGACCTGCTCCCCGGCGAAAAGGGCCCCCAGGACGCTTGCGGCGTCTTCGGTGTCTGGGCTCCGGGTGAAGAGGTCGCCAAGCTCACCTACTTCGGACTGTATGCGCTGCAGCACCGTGGACAAGAGTCCGCGGGAATCGCTGTGAGCAACGGTTCCCAGATCCTCGTCTTCAAGGACATGGGCCTCGTTTCCCAAGTCTTCGACGAAACCTCTCTCGGCTCGCTCCAGGGTCATATCGCGGTCGGTCACGCCCGCTACTCGACCACCGGAGCCTCCGTCTGGGAGAACGCTCAGCCCACCTTCCGCGCGACCGCCCACGGCTCCATTGCCCTGGGTCACAACGGCAACCTGGTGAACACCGCCGAGCTTGCCGAGATGGTCGCCGACCTCCCCCGTCAGGACGGCCGTGCCACCCAGGTGGCGGCCACCAACGACACCGACCTGGTCACCGCCCTGCTGGCCGGCCAGACGGACGACGAGGGCAAGCCCCTGACCATCGAGGAGTCGGCCGCCAAGGTCCTGCCTCAGGTCAAGGGTGCGTTCTCGCTCGTGTTCATGGACGAGGGAACCCTCTACACCGCCCGTGACCCGCAGGGCATCCGCCCGCTGGTCCTCGGCCGCCTGGAGCGCGGCTGGGTGGTCGCGAGTGAGACCGCCGCCCTCGACATCTGCGGCGCCAGCTTCGTCCGCGAGGTCGAGCCGGGCGAGCTCATCGCGATCGACGAGAACGGTCTGCGCACCTCCCGCTTCGCGGAAGCAAAGCCCAAGGGGTGTGTGTTCGAGTACGTCTACCTGGCGCGCCCGGACACCGACATCGCCGGCCGGAACGTCTACCTCTCGCGTGTCGAGATGGGCCGGCGCCTGGCCAAGGAAGCCCCGGTCGACGCCGACCTGGTGATAGCGACGCCGGAATCCGGCACGCCCGCCGCCGTCGGCTACGCCGAGGCGAGCGGGATCCCGTACGGCTCCGGCCTGGTCAAGAACGCCTACGTGGGCCGGACCTTCATCCAGCCCTCGCAGACGATCCGCCAGCTGGGCATCCGCCTGAAGCTCAACCCCCTCAAGGAAGTCATCCGGGGCAAGCGCCTGGTGGTCGTCGACGACTCGATCGTCCGCGGCAACACCCAGCGCGCCCTGGTCAAGATGCTCCGCGAGGCCGGCGCGGCCGAGGTCCACATCCGGATCTCCTCGCCGCCGGTGAAGTGGCCGTGCTTCTTCGGCATCGACTTCGCCACCCGGGCCGAGCTGATCGCCAACGGCATGACGGTCGACGAGATCGCCACGTCGCTGGGCGCGGACTCGCTCTCGTACATCTCGCTCGACTCGATGATCGAGGCGACGACCATCCAGAAGCCGAACCTCTGCCGTGCCTGCTTCGACGGCGAGTACCCCATGGAGCTGCCCGACCCGCAGCTCCTGGGCAAGCAGCTCCTGGAGAACGAGCTCGCGGGCGGCTCCGACGCCGCCGACGCGCTCCGGCGCCCGTAAGCCCGAGGGCCGGCCTTCGGGCCGGCCCTGCTCCACCTGCGCCGGGCGCTGTCTTTGAGGCTTCTCCCAGGGCCCGGCACCACACGCAGCAACGACACGAAAGCTCTCGCCTGTCATGACAGAGAAGACCACCGGTGCCAGCTACGCAGCCGCCGGCGTCGACATCGAAGCGGGCGACCGCGCCGTCGAGCTGATGAAGGAGTGGGTGAAGAAGACGCAGCGCCCCGAGGTCCTCGGCGGCCTCGGCGGGTTCGCCGGCCTCTTCGACGCCTCCGCCCTCAAGCGCTACGAGCGCCCGCTGCTGGCCTCCGCCACCGACGGGGTCGGCACGAAGGTGGACATCGCCCGCCAGCTCGGCGTGTACGACACCATCGGCCACGACCTGGTCGCGATGGTCATGGACGACATCGTCGTGTGCGGCGCCGAGCCGCTCTTCATGACCGACTACATCTGCGTGGGCAAGGTCCACCCCGAGCGTGTCGCGGCGATCGTCAAGGGCATCGCCGAGGGCTGCGTCCTCGCCGGCTGCGCCCTGGTGGGCGGCGAAACCGCCGAGCACCCGGGTCTGCTGGGTCCGGACGACTTCGACGTGGCCGGTGCCGGCACCGGTGTCGTCGAGTACGACCGCCTGCTCGGCGCGGATCGCATCCGTACGGGTGACGCCGTCATCGCGATGGCATCGTCCGGCCTTCACTCGAACGGGTACTCGCTGGTCCGGCACGTCCTCTTCGACCGTGCCGGCATGTCGCTCGACCAGCACGTGGACGAGCTCGGCCGGACCCTCGGCGAGGAGCTCCTGGAGCCCACCAAGATCTACTCGCTGGACTGCATGGCTCTCACCCGTACGGCCGAGGTGCACGCGTACTCGCACATCACCGGCGGCGGGCTCGCGGCGAACCTGGCCCGGGTCATCCCGGACCACCTGCACGCGACGGTCGACCGTTCGACCTGGACCCCGGGTGCGGTCTTCGACCTGGTCGGCAAGGCCGGTCGGGTCGAGCAGCTGGAGCTGGAGAAGACCCTGAACATGGGCGTCGGCATGATGGCCGTGGTCCCGCAGGAGTCGGTGGAGGTGGCGCTGACCGCGCTGGCCGACCGGGGTGTCGAGGCCTGGGTCGCGGGAGAGATCCTGGACCGCGGCGAGCACACCGAGGGCGCGACCCTGACCGGCACCTACGCGGGCTGAGGCGCCCGGAGACGGCACCGGACAACACTGAAACCCGGTCCTGGGGCGAGGCCCTGGACCGGGTTCATGTGTTGCTCAGCCGGGGTCAGCCGGGGCTGCCACCTGCTTGGTTCAGACGCGCAAAGAGACGCGAGAGCGTCAAGCGCCGCGGCGCTGCTGAGACGGGCCGGACTCTTCGTCCTCGTCGTCGTCATCATCGCTGTTGTACAGATCCGCGTACCTGGCGTACGGGTCGTCGTCGTCCAGATCGTCATCGACTTCGACCGGCTCGCTGACAGGCAGCAGCGGTTCCGTCGGCGATGCGCCCAGCTCATTGGCCAGACGCGAGAGGTCAGTCCCGCCGCTGTTGTACTTCAGCTGGCGGGCGACCTTTGTCTGCTTGGCCTTGGCCCGGCCGCGCCCCATGGCTCGACCCCCTCGGTGACGGGGCTCGACGGCCCCAGAGTCTGACACGCGTTCATGGTTCGGAGCGGGCTCTCCGTGGAGAGACCGTCCGTAGGGGTTTAACGGTACCTGCTTCCGCGGCCATACGGTACGCCGCCCGCATGACGTGCCACGGTGCAGGACCAATGAGGCACCCCGTCCTCGCTGGTCAGCTGCGATTTTAACCCTTTCCTGGCGCACGACCCGCCGAAGCGCAGTGAGTTCCGTCTCGCCGCAACCCCGGCGGGCGCACGTCAGGTGCCGTTACGACGGGTCGACGGCCGGAGCCGAGCCCTTCGCGGCCTTCGCGGCGCGGGCGTCCGCCATCCGCTGCTCGGCGATCCGGTCGGCCGCAGCGGCCGGCGGAATGCCGTCCGCCTTCGCACGAGCGAAGATCTCCAGCGTGGTGTCGAAGATCTTCGTGGCCTTGGCCTTGCAGCGGTCGAAGTCGAAGCCGTGCAGCTCGTCGGCGACCTGGATGACACCGCCCGCGTTCACCACGTAGTCGGGCGCGTAAAGGATTCCGCGGTCCGCGAGGTCCTTCTCCACACCCGGGTGGGCGAGCTGGTTGTTCGCGGCGCCGCACACGACCTTGGCGGTCAGGGCGGGTACCGACACGTCGTTCAGCGCGCCGCCGAGGGCACAGGGGGCGTAGATGTCCAGGCCCTCGGTGCGGATCAGCGCGTCCGTGTCGGCCGCGACGGTGACCTGCGGGTGCTTGTCGAGGACGCGGCGCAGCGACTCCTCGCGCACATCCGTGATCACGACCTCGGCGCCGTCCTCCAGGAGGTGCTCGACCAGGTAGTGGCCGACCTTGCCGACGCCGGCCACGGCCACCTTGCGGCCGCGCAGGGTCGGGTCGCCCCACAGGTGCTGGGCGCTGGCCCGCATGCCCTGGAAGACACCGAAGGCGGTGAGGACCGAGGAGTCGCCGGCGCCGCCGTTCTCGGGGGAGCGGCCGGTCGCCCAGCGGGTCTCGCGGGCCACGACGTCCATGTCCGCCACGTACGTGCCGACGTCGCAGGCCGTCACGTAGCGGCCGCCGAGGGACTCCACGAACCGGCCGTAGGCCAGCAGCAGTTCCTCGGACTTCAGGACGTCGGGGTCGCCGATGATGACGGCCTTGCCGCCGCCGAGGTCGAGACCGGCGAGGGCGTTCTTGTACGACATGCCGCGCGAGAGGTTCAGCGCGTCGAGGACGGCTTCCTCGTCCGAGGCGTACGCGTGGAAGCGGGTACCGCCGAGGGCCGGGCCCAGGGCGGTGGAGTGGATCGCGATGACGGCCTTCAGGCCAGTGGCTCGGTCCTGGCACAGCACGACTTGCTCGTGGCCGCCCTGTTCCGAACGGAACAGGGTGTGCAGGACGCCGTCGGTCATTTCGGTCACGGTGGTGACTCCCATGGAAGAGATGCGGCGGAATGACGCCCGCCCTGCGGGTGGGGGAGGGCGTGCTGGGAGCAGAGTAAGACCTGTGGGGCGTGCGCAGGCGACCTGTCCGGAGATCGGGACACTCCCGCAGTACGGGCGGCCCCGGCGGCGGGGTCGGCGGGTGCCCGGCGCGTAGCTCCCGGCGGCGCGGGGGAGGACGAGGACGTGAGCGAATCCTCCGAGCCCAAGCTGCCCTCGGCGCGCTCCGCGCCGACCGTCCCGTACGCCTCCTACCTGCGCGTCTACGAGCCCCTGGCGGCCTTCGCGGAGCCGGAGCGCACGCACTGGGCCTCGTACGCCCGGCGCGCGGTGGTGCCCACCGCCCAGGACGAACTGCGCCGCTCCCTCTCCGATTTGGTCCGGGTCCCGGTGGTCGGGGTGCCCGCGCACGAGAGCGCTGACGCCTTCACGGCGGAGGTGGACGGGGTGCTGCTGGTCTGCCCGTGGCGGACCAGACTGCGCGGCTGGCTGGCGCTCCAGGAGCTGGCCGACCAGTTCCCGCTCCCGGTGCTGGACGCGGCGCTCCCGCCGGTCGCGCGGCGGCGGGCGGCCGAGGAGTACGAGCGCTGGCGCGAGCGGAACCCGGACGCGCGCCCGTGGATCCGCACCGCGGTGTGGCAGGTGCCGCTGCGCTGGTTCGTGCTGGTGGCCGATGACGAGCGGGAGTACGTGCCGGGCGAGCGGATGCGCTACCGGACGCCGATGGTGCAGGCCCGGCGGCGGCTCGCGCGGGGGCTGCGGATCCTGCGGGAGGCCGAGGGGTACGCGGGGCTCGCGGAGGGGCTGGTGGACGTCGGCAGCTGGCTGGAGGAGTTCCACCCGCGGTCGATGGTCGAACTGGACTACGGGGGGCTCGTCCACGCACTGCCGGCGGACCGGCTGCGCACCGACCGGTCCGCCCGGGACGTGGCGGTGGGCATCGCGGCGCTGCGCGCCGGGGACGGGGCCGGGGCGGCGGAGGCGTACGGGGAGCTGGCGGAGCGCTGGCGGGAGGTCCGGGAGCGGCTCTTCGCGAACTGACCCGGCGCAGGTGCAGCGCGGCGGCACGGGTCTCGCGTACCGTGCGTATCGTCTGATCTGCCATAAGCGGCAGATCAGTGGCCTGATCGCCCCATTCGGGTCTTAGTGCCAGGACCTACGTCCCGATACGGGCCATTGGCCCAAGCGTGACGGACCGCACTAACCACACCCTTGCGCCCTTCCCCTACCCTCGTGCCAAAATAGGACAAGGAGTCCGGGGAGGGTTCCTTCCGCCCAAGTAAGGGCGGAATGCTCGGCATTGCACTCTACGGGGGGTCCTGACGACTCCTGATCGCTCTGTGACTGATCGTCACAGTGGGGTGACTGTCCGTTATGGGACGGTCCATCGGCTTCCGCCGCTGATGAACACCTCGGAGGGCAATTCCATCGGTTTGGCCGTCACGGCTGGACGGATGGTGTAGTTGTAGTGCCGAGGACAAGCCGTTCGTCCTATAACCGACTCGGCCCGCGTATGTCCATTTCGGGCAACGCGGGCCAAGGTGCAGAATTTAGAGGAAAGAACCGAGATGGTTCGGTTCTCCCGAGGAGGCCGCTCATGACCGCTCGCACCCCTGATGCCGAGCCGCTGCTGACCCCGGCTGAGGTTGCCACGATGTTCCGCGTGGACCCGAAGACGGTCACCCGCTGGGCCAAGGCTGGCAAGCTCACGTCCATCCGCACCCTGGGTGGACACCGCCGATACCGCGAGGCCGAGGTTCGCGCTCTGCTCGCGGGAATTCCGCAGCAGCGCAGCGAGGCCTGAGGTCGCGCAAGCACGTAAGCACCCCGCTTTACCGGGCTTGAATCGGGTCCCCCAATCCGATGAAACCCACATGGCTTCAAACGTCCGGACCTGCCCCAACAGGCTCTCGGCGTTCGATCGCGCTGGACTCCGCCGGGTCCAGCGCGATCTTTTTATGCCCGGGGGCGGGGTGGGATCGTGCTGGTGCGGAGCGCCGGCGGGGTAGGTGCCATTGCACATATTAAATCGAGCACGCGTATGGGTGCGATAAAAGTGCGAGTCTCAAAAACTCATGTGGTGACTCCCGTCACAGGCTGTCACTCTTGTCCAACGCTCAATGCACCCGTAAGGGGACGTGCGTCGCAGAGCGCCTCATGCGGACGGGGGATTTTCCCGGACGGGGCCGTTGGGGAGGTTGCCGCGGAGTGACGCCCGCGCCGCCCCGAGGTGATCACTCCCGCCGGGATGCCCCGGAGCGGCTCGCGCGGCCCCTGGCGGGCCCTCAGGGGCCCCCGGAGGGCGCGGGGGAGGCCGTGGGCGGCGCAGCCGCCGAGGGGC